>DAOQVG010000109.1:0-6269 GCA_035341435.1 Smithellaceae bacterium | reverse complement strand
AACGGTGGTAACGACGCGTAAATCCTTCCCCGGCACAAAGAAGATAGTCATTAAGGCGGTTATGGCCGGAGGCGCTCTCCCGCACCGGTTGGGACTTTCGGAAACGATCCTGATTTTCAAACAGCATACGGCCTTTATGGGCGGCCTTGACGAATTTATAAAAACAATCCCGGATCTGCACATTAAAGCCAAAGAGACCAAGATTATTGTGGAGGCGGAAAGTATTTCCGAGGCGATGCAGTTGGCCAAAGCGGGGGTTGATGTTGTTCAAATGGATAAACTGAAACCCGAGGAATTAACGAAACTGGTCTGTGAATTACGGGCCGTCAATCCTGCTGTGAAAATCTCCGCTGCGGGCGGCATTAATGAAGCCAATGTCACCGCGTATGCAGCGACCGGGGTTGATATCATTGTCCTGTCTTCAGTGTATTTCGGTAAACCTGCCGATATGAAAGTTGTCATTGGGCCCGAAAAATGACGGCATCGTAAAAAGGCCGGATGCTGCGTTGCGCTTCATCCTTCGTCACTGCGGCATACGCTAAGTATGCCTCATTCCTCATGATTCGCGCGCCTTGCCTGCAGCCTTTTTACGATGCCGTCTGTAAATGGCCACTTTTATGACTTTTTGCGAGTTTATCAAAAATAATTATGGAGGTCTTTGTGAAGCGATTTATCCTGATAATTGTTATGATTATGGCGTTGAGCTCTTCGGCGCTGGCCGGAGAGATAACCTTTGGGGCGGGCGTAGGACTGAAGGATGTTCTCAATGAGCTGGCCGCCGCTTTTGTGCGGGACAATCCGTCCATAAAAATAACGAAGAATTATGCGGCCTCCGGTGTCTTAGCCAAACAGATTGACAGCGGCGCGCCGACAGACATTGTTTTTGTGGCCAATGTAAAATGGATGGACTACATGAAGGAGAAGAAGCACGTTGATGCCGGAACGGTCAGACCTTTTGCATATAATACGCTGGTTTTTGTCGGTAAGGGCAAACCGGTCATTTCCCGGATCGAAGATTTGACAAAACTCGAAAAGATAGCAATCGGCAGCCCGAAGAGTGTACCTGCCGGCGAGTACGCCATGGAGGCAATCAGCAAGACCGGAATCGACAAACAACTGGATAAAAACCTGGTTATGGCGCGCGA
Source organism: Smithellaceae bacterium (assembly GCA_035341435.1). Taxonomy (GTDB): domain Bacteria; phylum Desulfobacterota; class Syntrophia; order Syntrophales; family Smithellaceae; genus MVRV01. The sequence goes on along the minus strand of DAOQVG010000109.1, from coordinate 5,124 downwards.
CGTGCGGGAATGCCTGATGTACGCGGAGCGCGGCGAGGTTAACGGCGCTTTTGTCTACAGGACGGACGCACTGCTGTCCAAAACCGTAAATGTCTGGTTTACGGTTCCGCAAAAGCTTTACTCCAGGGTAGTTTATCTGTCGGCTTTGACCGTGTCGGGAGCAAAAAATCAGGATGCAGTCAAATTCTTTGCGTTTTTGCGCTCCGCCGAAGCGAGGGCGATTGTACTGAAACACGGGTTTGAAGCCTGGTAATTCCTCTCGAAAGAGATAGCCGTTTGGGCGACAGGTTGCTAAGCGCAATTTTTAACATACATAGAAATAGAAGAGGGAGGAAACACGTATGAAGTATATGGCTGGACGTTTATTTTTGAGTTTTATTGCTTTAATGCTGTTTGCCGTACCTGCTCGGGCTGTTGACATCAATCTGTCTGCAGCCGCCAGCATGAAGGATGCCGTCAGCGAACTGGCCGACAACTTTGCCAAGAAGAATCCCGGCGTCAAATTTCAGAACAATTTTGGAGCGTCAGGAGCGGTCGCCAAGCAGATTGAAAACGGTGCTCCGGCTGATCTGTTCTTCTCGGCCAACCTGAAATGGATGGACTACCTGAAGGAAAAGAAATTTATGGATGAGAAAAGCATCCGTACTTTCGCCTTTAATACCCTGGTGTTTGTCGGGAAGCCTGATTTGAAGGTAAAAACTATCCAGGACGTGGTCAAACTGGACAGGATCGCCATCGGAAGCCCCAGGAGCGTTCCGGCGGGTGAATATGCGGATAAGGCTCTGAAGAAGGCCGGCATCGACAAACAACTGGAGAAAAAACTTGTTATGGCCAAAGATGTCCGGGCCTGCTTGATGTACGCCGACAGCGGTGAAGTATCAGGAGCTTTTGTCTACAGGACAGACGCTGCGCTGGCCAAAAATGTAAAAATTCTTTTTACGGTTGCGCAGGAACTTTACCCGCGGGTAACCTACCCCGTGGGGCTGACGACAGCGGGCAGCAAAAAAGCTGAAGCCGTCGCGTTCTATAGATATCTCCAGTCTCCCGAGGCGGAAAAAGTTCTTCTGAAATATGGATTTCTGGTAAAGTAATTATCAATGACGGGTTTCAGTCCATCGGATTATCTCGCAATTTTCCTCTCGGTAAAGGTGGCGTCGGTGGCGACGCTGCTGTCTTTACCTTTCGGTTTTGCGGTTGCTTACATCATGACTTATAAAAAAACGAGGGGGATGGTTGTCCTGGATGTGCTGGTCAACCTTCCCCTGACTTTGCCGCCCGTTGTGGTTGGATATCTGTTGCTGCTGCTGTTGGGGCAGAACGGTTTAATCGGTAAATGGATACTGCAGCCTCTGGGCATTAAACTGATTTTTACCTGGAAGGCGGCGGTCGTCGCCACGGCGGTGGTCGGTTTTCCCCTGATGGTTCGATCGATACGCACCGGTATGGAGGCCATCGACGAGCGACTCATCCAGGCTTCCCGGACTCTGGGCGCCGGATGGCTGGACACAATTATAACAGTGATTTTGCCGCTTTCCTTTCGCGGAGTTCTCGCCGGTTCTATCCTCATGTTTGCCCGCGGACTGGGTGAATTCGGCGCCACAATTATTGTAGCGGGAAACATTCCGGGAGTCACTCAGACCATCCCGCTGGCGATTTATGAATATGTCAGTTCACCCAGCGGCGACGCGATCGCCATGTCTCTTTGTATTGTTTCTATTACCATCTCCGTTATCGTACTTGTTTTTCATGAATGGCTGAGCAGGCGGATTGTGAGAGCGGATTGATATGGAATTGTATTTTGACGCCCAGAAAAAGCTGAACAAGTTTTTTCTGGATATGAACTTTACCATTGAAGGCGACCGGATTGGAATTTTCGGGCCGTCCGGCTGCGGGAAATCCACTCTGGTGGGGCTGATCGCCGGGTTGCATCATCCGGACAGAGGGCTTATCCGCGTCAACGGCCAGGCCGTTTTTGACAGTACGGAAAAAGTGAATATTCCCGTTGAACACAGGCGGATTGGCATGGTTTTTCAACGCCCGCACCTTTTTCCCCATCTGAGCGTCAAAGCAAATCTTCTTTACGGCTACAAGCGCTGTGCACCCGGTGAGCGTAAAATCACCCTGGAGAATCTGGTGGATGTGCTGCAGATCGGCGATCTTCTGCACCGGGGCGTCAACAACCTCTCCGGCGGTGAAAAGCAGCGGGTGGCGATTGGCCGGGCGGTGCTCTCCAATCCGCGCATGCTGATTCTGGATGAGCCTCTTTCCGCTCTTGACCTCAGTCTCAAATTTCAAATAATTCCTTTTCTCAAGAAATCATGCGAAGCGTTCTCCATTCCCTATCTGTTTATTTCCCATTCCCTCACGGAAATGAGGATAATGACCGATCGGGTGTTAAGTGTAGTCGACGGACGCGTTTCCGGGCTGATGACGGCGGAGGAGCTGGCCCGGGACGCGATGGGGAAAGGTCCGGTTCCCTATGTTAATCTTCTGCAATTAAAAGGTCCGCGCCGTATTGACGGTATGCAGGCTTATCGCTGGGGAGACAGTGAATTATTGATCTCCGGGAATGGTAAAGAGCAGGCTCTCTATGAGTTGTTGTCCACGGACATCATCCTTTTCAAGCGGCATCCCGAAGCGATAAGCGCCCGTAATCTGCTGAGATGCCGCGTCAGTGAATTGTTCGAGGCGGGCAGCAGAATCGGTGTTGTACTTGCGTGCGGCGATGAAAAACTGGTGGCGGTGATTGTGAGGGAGTCTGTCAACGACCTGGATATAAAAGAGGGTGTGGAGGTGTATGCCGCTATCAAAGCGACAGCCTTCAGAGAACTGGGCTGATGTCTGCATTTCCATTGCCGGGCAAAACACAAAAAAGAAGCCAGGCAGTAGTACACCTGCCGGGCTTCTTTTGCAGAGAACATCCGCCGCAAAACGGCGGAATGAATACGCCGTTAATCAACGGCGAGCATGACACTGGTTGCCTTGACGACCGCATAAACCTCTTTACCTTCCTTCAATCCAAGAGCTTCGGCGGAAGTTTTTGTGATAACCGAGACGACTTCCATACCGCCGGGAAGTTCTACGACAACTTCGGAATTGACCAGACCGGTGGTAATCTTTTTGACTTTTCCCTTCAAGGTATTACGTGCACTTATTTTCATTTTTTCTACCTCCTGTTTTGGGATTTAGAAAACATTCCCGGCTTTCTCGTCTGTGTCCGGGAGAACGCCGCCTGAAAAACATCCGTTTATTTAATTAGATTATGCTCAAATTGTTATTTGTCAACACTTTCCAGCTTTGTTGATTGGCGTACTGCTTAAGGAATTAATCGTTCGGGGCAGCTGTAAATGAAGCCGCCCGTTTTCCGGACATAACCCAGTATGGTCACATTATGCTGCGAGGCAAGCTTTACGGCGGTGGATGTAGGCGTTGATTTCGATACCAGCACCGGCACGCCGATCCGGATAATCTTGGCCATGATCTCCGACGATATCCTTCCGGAAACAAAAACAATTCCCCTGCTGAATAAATCCAGCCGGTTGAGCCTGAGCATAGTTCCGGTCATTTTATCGAAGCAGTTATGTCGTCCGATATCTTCCGTCAGGAGTTCAAAATCAGGTGTGTAAAGAAGAACGCTGTGTACCCCGCCGATTGTCGTAAATATCTCCGATCTGGTGACAAAGGAGGCCATCATATCCAGAAGGGCGTTGAGAGAAAAATTATCCTCACATTGCACTTCCCTGTATTGGCTTTTTTTGAGCGGATTAATATCGGTGAAGCATTTCCCGCCGCTGGACGTAATGCTTCTTAAGTTTTCCTGCCGGTTGATGGCCACGCCTTCTTTCAGTTTGACGAGCACGGCCAGCATTTTGTCGTTGAAAGCAATACTTTCTATATCGGCCAGAGAATTGATCACCCCTTCGTTGTAAAGAAAGCCCAGGGCCAGCTCTTCCTGCTGCTGATTCAGGCACAAAATGGAAACCAGCTCTAATCCATTGACAATAATTTTGAGTGATATTTCCGCGATTACTTTTTTGCTGATGTCGGAAAGGCGGCATCCGTTTTTATCTCTGATGATTTCCCGGACGGGCAGCTCTTCATAAATTGTATCTTCCAAAATGATCTCCTTTTCAGCGCCGATCTTTGCCTCAATTCTATATAAATTCCTTTTTTGTGTGTCAACGGCGTATTTGATGTCGGCTCACAAAAAAAATAATTATAACTGTGCTGTTTTTTTCTATAACCAAAATTTAACTGCGAAATCCAACCCAACGCTGATCAAATGCATAAACTCGATCTTATTGCATTTTTTGGCTTATGTCATAAATGACATAAGTACACGAAATTACTCATTATTTTTGTTGACAACAACTATCGTTAAATATATAGGTTTCTACACAATAAAAGATTTTTTTAGCCATATGTCGTGCTCTTTAACCATAGTTTACCCGGAACTACTGTTTGCTGAGAATGATTGCCTCAGGGAAGCGGCTGTCTCTCGAAGTTTAAAGATCATGAAAAAAATATGTTATAAATTCCGAGGAAAGGAGAAAGGAATTCATGAAAGTCAGCAGAAGAGGTTTCCTAAAGATTTCCGGCGCTGTAATGGCGACAACCGGGGTGGGCATCAGCCTTAAACCGGTCGCGGCGCATGCAAAGCCGCTGAGAATCAAATATGCCAGGGAAACCACTACCGTTTGCCCTTACTGTTCCGTGGGATGCAGCATTATTGTTTCCACACGCGAAGGAAAGGTCATCAATACTGAGGGGGATCCCGACAGCCCCATCAACAGAGGTGCTCTATGCAGCAAGGGTGGCTCGATTTATCAGATGGCAGTCAACGAAAATCGCCTGGGTAAACCGCTTTACCGGGCGCCTTTTGCATCTGATTGGAAAGAGGTGGAATGGGAATGGGCTCTGGATAAAATTGCTGAAAATGTCAAAAAGAGCCGGGACAAGAGCTTCAAAAAAACAAACGCCAAAGGACAGGTCGTTAACCGGACGGAGGGAATTGCATCCGTCGGCTCTGCGGCGATGGACTTGGAAGAATGCTTTACGTACCAAAAATTCTTAAGGGGGTTGGGCCTTGTTTATATCGAACATCAGGCCCGTATCTGACACAGC
>DAOQVG010000108.1:0-6301 GCA_035341435.1 Smithellaceae bacterium | reverse complement strand
TATTAAGGCTTATCTGGGTGATGTTGAAACTTTGTAATACCGGATTGCATTCCGTGACTCACTTTGCCGGCCGCCGGCTGCCGGAGACGATGGTTTGAATGCGATCTCATACGATAAATGGAAGGTGACGGGCACAACAGTTTGAATTTTACGATGCAAAACAGACTTCACAACTACAAAACTCTTCCGCAGATTCTGGCTGCAAATTCGTCGCAATACGGCGACAAAAAAACTGCTGTCCGGGACAAAGCCTTTGGTATCTGGCAGAAATACACCTGGGCCGACTATTACAGTTACATGGAAAAAACTGCTGCCGGATTTGCCGCCCTGGGGCTCAAACGCGGCGATACCCTTTGCATGGTTGTAGAGAATCATCCGGAATGGTTGTTTTCGGCCTCTGCAGCGCACGCTTTGGGAGCAATGACGCTGAATTTATTTACATCATCCATTGCCGAAGAATTGAATACTTCGATCAGCCGCATTGACTCACCAATTGTTGTAGTGCAGGATCAGGAACAAACAGATAAACTTCTGGAAATTAAAGATAAACTGTCCTTTATCAAGAAAGTTGTCTACATAGATCCCACGGGCATGACCTCCTATGAAGACGATCCGTGGTTGATCAGCTACGCCCGGCTTTTGGAAACCGGTGAAAAATATCTTCAGGAAAACAGAAACTTCATTGCAGAGGAAATTGACAAAAGCCGGCCTGATGATATTGCCGTCATGATTCAGACTTCGGGAACCACCGGCATTCCCAAGCTGGCCATGCTTTCCCATCGCAATCTGCATTCCATCGCTCTGCAGTGGACGGAGGCCAACGACATTAAACCCGGAGAAAACTGGATATCCATATCGCCGCCGGCCTGGATAGTCGATCAAATGTGGTGCTTTGGCGTCGCCCTGCACAGTGCGATGACGATAAATTTCCCGGAAACAGCGGAAACGGTATTGGATGATTTTCGCGACATCGGTCCGTCTTTAATCATCACCTCGTCGCGCTTCTGGGAGGATATGGCCTCCAGCATCCGCGTGAAGGTATCCGATGCCGGTTGGCTGAAGAGAAATTTGTTCTACCTGGGCGAGTCGGTAGGCAAGGAAATTGTTGAGAAAACATCAAAGAAACAGAATATACCCTTAAAATTGAGAATTTTATATAAACTGATGTCCATGCTGGTTTACCGCCCGCTGCTCGACCGCATAGGCTGTTCTCACTTCCGCGGCGCTTTCACCGGCGGCCATCCCATCAGTCCGGATGTAATTCATTTCTTCCGCGCTGTCGGTTTAAATCTCAAACAATGTTACGGCTTAACCGAAGCGGGGGGAATCTTCCAGCTGCAGCCCGATAATGAAGTGAAGCTGGAAACGGTCGGCAAACCGCTGCCTTTAACTGAAATAAAAATCGCCGAAGATCAGGAAGTTCTGGTAAAAAGCGAGGCTGTTTTTTCCGGTTACTATAAGGATTATGAAACAACACAGAATGCTTTTATGGACGGCTGGCTGAAGACGGGTGATGCCGGTTACATTGATGCCGACGGCCATTTGCTGATAATAGGGCGCAAAGAAGACATTATCCGCAACAAGAGCGGCGAAGCTTTTTCACCCGATTTTATTGAAACCCGCCTGAAGTTCAGCCCCTACATAAAGGAAGCGGTTATTTTCGGCGAAAACCGGCCCTTTATAACGGCAATGATCAACATTGACCTGGGAAATGTCGGCAACTGGGCGGAAGAACGGATGATTCCCTACACGACTTATATGGATCTGTCCCAGCAGCGCGCCGTTGAAGAATTAATTTTGCAGGAAGTGCAGAAAGTCAACGAGCAGCTTCCCGATTTAATGAAAATTAAAGTATTTATATTACTGTACAAATTACTGGATGCGGATGAAGAGGAGCTTACGCGCACCGGAAAAGTAAGGCGGCGCTTCGTTTACGGTCTGTATATAAAAATTATCGAAGCAATGTACCGGAACGAAAAAAGCGTCAGCGTCCTTGGCAAGGTTCGCTACCGTGACGGCCGGATCGGTGAAATTGAAACAACAGTAAAAATAAATAAGGTGGAATAAAAAGGATTTTACAATGGATTTTTTTCTTCAGCTCCTGGTTAACGGTGTTTGCATCGGCCTTCTTTACGGAATATCAGCCATGGGCTTTGTCATGATTTTTAAATCGTCCAGTGTATTGAACTTTGCCCACGGCGAATTACTGGCCCTGGGGGCGTTTTTCTTTCTGGCCTTGATCACCTGGGCGAATCTTCCCATTTTTGTCGCCTTTGTCCTGACGCTGATCGGCTGTTTCCTCTTGGGATTTCTGATTGAAAGATTTTTCCTGCGGCCGCTGATTGGTGAAAAACTGATTTTTGTGATCATGCTGACGGTCGGCCTGGCGGCCATGTTCAAAGGAATGATTCTGTTTGTCTGGGGCGGGGATCTACATAATTATCCGAAATTTTTACCGGCGTTTCTGGCTCTGCGCTGGGGTTCCATCTACATTGCTCCCGTCTACACGGCCACGCTGATGATCAGTATTGTTTTTCTGGTTTTATTCGGCTTGTTCTTCAAAAAATCGTCGCAGGGCATCTATATGCGCTCGGTCGCGGATAATCAGAAAGCGGCGCTCTCCTTGGGCGTTCATGTGCGGCGCGTATTTGCCCTCTCCTGGGCGATTGCCGCTCTTGTGGCGAGTATGAGCGGGATCGTTCTGGGAATTATCAACGGCGTTAACGTCCACGATTTGAGCTCGATTGGATTAAAAGTTTTTCCGGTCGTTATCCTGGGCGGACTCGACAGCATCAGCGGTGCAATTATCGGCGGCATAATCATCGGCCTGCTGGAGACATTTACCGGCGGCTATTTATCGCCGTCGCTGCGCGATGTAGTCCCTTACATTGTGCTGGTCTTTATTTTATTAGTGAAACCTTACGGACTGTTCGGTCTGGTGGAAATAGAGAGGGTTTAAATGAGGAGATTTTCGTTTCATCCCTGCGGTAATTATCGCGAAAACTATGCCCAGGAACTGACGATATTTGATACGGACTACGGGCGGATGTCCATGTGTATTTTTCTGCTGCTGCTCTTCTTCGCCACACCGTTTCTCGTCAGTTCTTATATGCTGTACGTCATCAATACAATCGGAATCGCCGCCATCGCCGCCATCGGTCTGAATATTCTCGTCGGCTATACCGGGCAAATATCACTCGGGCATGGCGCCTTTTTCGGCGTCGGCGCTTATGCCGCGGCCGTTTTAGCGACGCGTTTCGGTGTTGGTTTTTATCTGGCAATTCCGGTGGCCGGCGTCGTTACCGCCCTTGTCGGCATGATTTTCGGAATTCCTTCGGGGCGTTTGAAAGGGCTGTATTTGACCATCGCCACGCTCGCGGGTCAGTTTATTATCGAATACGTTCTGGTTCATTGGGACAGCGTGACGCAGGGAACAATGGGGATTACGCTGCCTTCGCCAAGAATTTTGCAGTGGGAGGTGGTTGGCGACCGGCCGTTTTTCTTTATGATCTTCGTCAGTCTGGTAGCGATGACCTGGTTTGCCGTAAACATCATGCGCAGCAAGTACGGCCGCGCGTTTATCGCAATTCGGGACAACGACCGGGCCGCGGAAGGAATGGGTATTCCCATTTTTAAATATAAACTTTTATCCTTTGCCATCAGTTCTTTTTATGCCGGATTTGCCGGCGCGCTCTGGGCTTACTATATGGTCAGTGTCACGGCGGAACCGTTTAATTTAGGCCTTTCCGTGGAATACATCGCCATGGTGATCATCGGCGGCATGGGCAATATTCCCGGAGCCATTTTCGGGGCGACCTTTATCACGCTGCTGAACGAACTTTTGCGCTACATCACGGGTTTACTTATGAACCTGGGCTTTATAACCAGTTCCGGATTAAACATGGCCCCTCTGCGGGAATTTGTTTTCGGGCTGGCCATTGTTTTATTCATTTTATTTGAACCACGCGGCATTGCCGAGTTGTGGAGAATAGTGCGCTCCAGCTTCCGGCTCTGGCCGTTTTCCTATTAAGGAAGATTATGGGCGAAATTTTATTGCAGATAAACAATATATCCGTTGTATATTCAGATGTTATCCAGGTATTAAAAGGTGTTTCTTTAAGTGTGGAAAAAGGACACATAGTATCGCTTCTGGGAAGCAACGGCGCCGGAAAAACAACAACTTTAAAAGCGATATCCGGCCTGCTCAAACCGGAAAACGGTGAAGTAACAGACGGCGAGATTATTTATGAAAATAAGAATATCCAGAATCAGGCGCCGGAATATATCACCCGCCAGGGAATAATTCAGGTGCTCGAAGGAAGACAGCCTTTTAAATATCTGACCATCGAGGAAAACCTGCGCGTCGGCACGGCCACAAGGGCAGGGCAGCCTTACAAGCAGGATCTCGAAATGGTTTACGACTATTTCCCCGCCTTGGTGAAAAGAAAAAAATCGCTGGCCGGTTATTGCAGCGGCGGCGAACTGCAGATGCTGGTGATCGGTCGGGCTTTAATGGCGCATCCGCAACTGCTGATGCTCGATGAACCTTCTCTGGGGCTGGCGCCGCTGGTTGTCAAAGAAATATTCAATATTATCAAAAAGATCAACGAAGAGCACGGCACAACCATTATCCTGGTGGAGCAAAACGCCAACATGGCCCTGCAGGTCGCCCATTACGGCTATGTCATGGAAAACGGCAAGATCATGATGGAGGGGACGGCCCAAGATCTCTCCAAAAATCCCGATGTCAAAGAATTTTACCTGGGCATGGCCGCCACCGGCATCGCCAAATCCTACAAAGACGTGAAAGCCTACAAACGCCGCAAACGCTGGCTGTGAGGCTCTTCATAGGAAATAATATGCGAGCACACTATTTTCAGCATGTACCCTTTGAAGGGCTGGGCAGTATCGAACCCTGGCTGCTTTCCAACGGGTATGATCTGACCGGTACACATTTTTTTGAATCAGCGGATTTGCCGGATCCTGCAGCTGTCGATTTGCTTGTGGTCATGGGCGGTCCGATGAGCGTGAATGATGAAGATAGATTCCCCTGGCTGGTCCTGGAAAAGCAGTTTATTCGTGAAATCATCGTGGCCGGGAAACCTGTCCTGGGCATATGTCTCGGCGCGCAACTTATAGCAAACGCAATGGGGGCGAAAGTATTTTCCAACTCCGTAAAGGAAATCGGCTGGTTTCCAATCCAGTCAGTTGACTCCGGCGACGGTTCAGTCTTCAATTTTCCGCCTTCGGCAATAGTCTTCCATTGGCACGGCGAGACATTTGATTTGCCTGCGGGAGCGATACAGCTCGCCAAGAGTGCAGGGTGTGAGAATCAGGCTTTTCAACTCGGAAAGCGGGTAATCGGCCTGCAGTTCCACCTCGAAACAACACCGCACCTGGCCAGAGAAATTGTCGCCAATTGCCGTGATGAACTGGTGCCGGCAAAATATATTCAAACAGCGGAAGAAATCCTGGCGGAAAACCCAGATCGTTATAAAGCGATAAATGATCTGATGAGCAGCATTCTATATTTTCTTCAGCGAACCGACGACTGGAAAAACCGTACCAACCAAAATAGAACTTGATTTAGAAACGGCATTAACGCTACATCTCGCGTCCACTATTTCATTGACAAGCAGGGACGCTGGTCTTATAAATTCCAACAGGAAAAAGGAAGTTCTTATAAAAATACGTGCCAATGAAAATATCCGATCTCTTCGCGCAAGCTGTCCACCATCATCAAGCCGGCCGACTGGCGGAAGCTGAAAAGCTTTATCGTCAAATTCTATCGCTTGATGCCCGTCACATCGATGCTCTTCATCTGCTGGGCGTTATCGCCTATCAGACAGGGAATCTGGATGAGGCCGTTACACGTTATGAACAGGCACTGGCCATCAAACCGGATTTTCCGAAAGCCCTCTACAACCTTGGTGTCGCACTGCAGGCCCAGGGCAGACTGGACGAGGCCATAGTTCGCTACGAACAGGCCCTAATCATTAAACCAAAAAATGCGGATGCTCTCTCCAACCTCGGTATCGCCCTGCAAGACCAGGGTAAGCTGGACGAAGCCGTCGCCCGTTACGAACAAGCACTGGCCATCAAACCGGACTTTCCGAAAGCTCTCTCCAACCTTGGTGTCGCCCTCCAGGCCCAGGGCCGACTGGACGAGGCCATCACCCGTTACGAACAGGCTCTGGCCGTCAAGCCGGATTATGTGGAAGCTCTTTCCAACCTCGGTGTCGCCCTCCAAGACCAGGGCAAGCTGGATGAGGCCATCGCCCGTTACGAACAGGCTCTGGCT
>DAOQVG010000107.1:0-6352 GCA_035341435.1 Smithellaceae bacterium | reverse complement strand
CTACTACTTTGAATTCTTCCTTTTCTCGAAAAAGATTTCCTAATCCCTGTAACATAAGAGGATGATGATCAGCTAAAACCAGTTGGATGTCCATTCCACGACTCCCTTCAATTAAAAATAAAACCGCATATGTTGAGATTATACAAAATTTCGCTACAAATATTTATGATGCAACTCCAGATTTCCGTCTTTCAGCAATGCAGCGGCAAAATGAAATTGTTTAATTATTTTTCCTCTTCTTTTTGCATCATCAGCACACTATCTTAAAAAACGGAAAATATTTCACTGACCAGGAGCTTCTTCACGCTCCGCCGTTCAAAAGACGACCATCATCTGATTCCTCATATTCACGAGCAAATTGCTTATAGACGTTTTTCCGGCTATCAAAAAAGCCCTCATTGACTTGTTTCAAGCCCTGCATATGGGTTGTTAATGCTGACTTGATTGAGGAATGGATTTTCTCTCTTCTTTTACCTTCTGCACCGGTAAAAATGTAAAGAGCTATAATACCGTTGAGCATTCCCCAAAGTATAAACTGGTTATATTTAATATCGATAGTGGATGGAAATTCTTTAGAATCAATGCCATAATTTAATATATTGCTGATCACATCAATAGCTTTTCTTGTAGTTGCAACAATATTTTTATATTGCTCTTCAGAGAAGCCCAGTTGTTCAGTGCGCAGCATAAATGTCATAAGCATCCTGAATAACTCAGGTTCTTGAAGAAAAAAATCCGCATACAAGAATGAAAATTCGAGCAGCGAATCAACGGCCGTTTTTCTTTTATTAAACAAAGCAATGGTCTGTTGATGAAACATCTCAATATGATGCCGCAATATCTGAGCATAAATTTCTTCTTTACTGCTAAAGTATAGATATATCGATCCCTTACCAAGTTCGGAGAGTTGGGCAATTTCATCAACCGTAACATCTTTGAAACCTTTGGCAAAAAAAAGACCGCGTGCCGATTCCAGAATGAGCATTCTGCGATTATCTTTTTCTTTTTCTCTGCGCTCCTGAAGCCCCATATCCCGCTCTCCCGTTTAAGACCTAAAAAAAGCTTTCCGAAAAACAGACGAAAAATGACTCATAGTCGGCATATGACCGGAAGTTTGTTGGCTTTGTAAAACAATTACTTATATGTGTCAAGAGAAATAGAATTTTTTGTTAACATTAGCATTTGACATCAAATGCTGATGTTGTTAGGTTTCCGCAATGGAAATTACCAAAATTGAAAAATTGAAAACATTCCTTACTTATCTTTTTAGATTAAATCAGAAACCATAGTTTGAAATATAAAATTTGTGACGGCGCGTGATAATAAACGGCTAAACAAAAAGAGGGGATTCGCACCCCCTCTTTGTTCCTGACGTATTTCGATACGACTATCAACTGTATCTTGGTACGGTTTTCTCCATAATAATAAACCTGGTTATGGAACGGCCAGTGTATTTGCTTCATTACCGTTGAGCTGGATGATATAGGTTCCTGTTAGTTCGGACGCATTGGTATGCGTTGCAGTTACCACATTATCACCCGGATTTACTGCCGCCGCGATAGCTACTGTATTCCCTGGACTTGCCTTAATATGATAAGTAGCATCTGTAGCTGCATCCGTAATATTTGCTGCAGGTATCGCCTGCCCTGGGTTATCGCCTTGCCATGCAATCACGGCTGTGTAGGCATTTTTTGCGTCTGACTTGACACTGGCCATGTAACCTCTCGACCTGTATGCCTGAAACTGCGGAATGGCGATGGCGGCCAGAATACCGATGATGGCGATAACGATCATGAGTTCGATTAATGTAAAACCTTTCTGTCCTTCTTTTTTACTAAACATCTTTAACATAATATCTTCCTCCTTTTATAATTGTTTTGATTTTTTTTATTTTGACGTATCGTTTAATAGCTTTCATCCAATTTTTTATTAACTCTTATCACCTCCTCAATAGTAATAATTAACCTTGGTTTACACCCTGTCATTTTTTCTTTATTTCCTTAGCAATTGATGTGCCAACTAATTCAGATATATTCCAGCCTTTGCTGATCCCCGAATTATCTAAGGTTTTTTAGTAATCAATATTTTTTATATTAATTTGATTACAAAAAAAGTTTTTCGGGGTCATAAAACAGGTGATTTTCACCGGAAACCGCCAAAATCCTCTTGAATGCAGCAACAGGACACAGAAGAACAAGGGGTTGTAACCCCTTTGTCCCGGGAGTTTGTCGGATTCAGAAAATTTTTAAGCAAAATCTTTAATGTTGGCGGCAAATATTGCCTACCGGATTTAGCTATTTCACATGACAGTAAAATGTGATAGGGATTGCTACATAAATTAATGGAGAGTAAAATGTACGAAGTTTCGATAATTAAATCATTTTCAGCGGCTCATATGTTGAAGGCCGTTGGAGGAAAATGCGAAGAATTACACGGCCACAACTTTAAAGTGGAAGCAACGGTGACAGCGCAAGAGCTGGATCAGTCAGGAATATCGATTGATTTCCGTAACGTAAAGGAATGGCTCCAGGAAATACTGGGCACTCTGGATCATAAGCATTTGAATGAATTAACTTCTTTGCTGGGGGAAAATCCTTCTTCCGAAAATATTGCTCTTTATATATACAAAGAGATGAAATTAAAAGTCCGGCGGACTGAATTAAAAGTATCCCGTGTTAAAGTTTGGGAATCGGAAAGCGCCGCGGTAACGTATAAAGAAAATGATTGACATTCAAAACCAAAAAGATTTCCGCAATATTGACATCAAAAAGGTTGGCGTTAAAAACATCAAGTACCCTATTATTGTTCTTGACCGCGTCCGTGGAACACAACCTGTAAATGCAACAATTAATATGTACGTCAATCTGCCGCATCATTTCAAGGGCACACACATGAGCCGTTTTGTGGAAGTGCTCAATGAATTTAAAGGGCAGATCAATATTAAAACTTTTCATACAATACTGGAAAAAACACGCCAGAAATTGCACGCGCAGTCCGCCCATATGGAAATTGAATTTCCGTATTTCATCGAAAAGACGGCCCCCGTATCACATGCCAAAAGTTTTATGGAATACCGCTGCCTTTTTGCCGGTGAAAATAATGTAGAAGAAACCGATTTTCTGGTCGGCGTTATCGTTCCGGTTACAACATTATGCCCGTGTTCCCGTGAAATCAGTAAATTCGGCGCCCACAACCAACGCAGTATTGTAACGGTAAAACTACGCTTTAAGAAATTTTTCTGGATCGAAGACATTATAAAAATAGTGGAAGAATCGGCCAGCGGTGAGGTGTACTCCCTGCTGAAGCGCGTCGATGAAAAATATGTTACCGAAAAAGCTTACAAAAATCCTAAATTCGTTGAGGATGTCGTCCGGAGTATAGCGGTAAAATTAAACGCCGACGAAAATTTTATCTGGTACAGCGTCGAAGCGGAAAATTTTGAAAGCATCCACAACCACAGCGCCTATGCCTATGTAGAGAAAGGATAAATTCATGGCCGCCGTAAAATCAGACCGGTTTTTTAATCTGTATAATCAGGGTTTTATCCGCACAGCCGTCTGCATTCCGGAAGTCAGGGTCGCCGACACATTTTTCAATACGAAAAAAACTCTCGAACTGGCAAAGAAGGCTGCTGCTCAAAAGGCGATTCTGGCCGTTTTTCCGGAACTGGGTTTGTCCGCCTATTCCAACGAGGACCTCTTCCATCAGGACGCCCTTTTGGCGAGTGTTCGGGAAGCGCTGGCAACCATAAAGAAAGCATCCGAAAAAATTAATCTTATTATGGCGGTAGGTGCGCCTTTGCAAATCGATTGCCGGCTTTTCAATTGCGCAGTTGTTTACTACCATGGTCAAATAATTGGCGTCGCCGTCAAATCTTACTTACCAAACTATCGGGAATTTTACGAAGGAAGACAGTTTACACCTGCATCGGCTGCACTTTCCAATAAGATAGAATTAGCCGGACAAAAAGACATCCCGTTTGGCGCGGATATAATTTTCAAAGCAGCGAACATAAAAAATTTCACCTTTTTTCTGGAGATATGCGAGGATTTATGGGTTCCCATTCCCCCATCCAGCTTCGCTTCCATGGCCGGCGCCACCGTCATCGGCAATTTGTCGGCCTCCAACATCACCATTGGCAAATCGGAATACCGCCATCAACTGGCGGCCAATCAGTCGGCGCGCTGTGTCGCCGCCTATTTGTATGCGGCCGCGGGCTGCGGCGAATCCACAACCGACCTGGCCTGGGACGGTCATGCCATGATTTATGAAAACGGCAACATGCTTACGGAATCGGTCCGCTTTGCGCAGCAGGCGCAGATCATTTACAGCGATATCGATCTGGACCGCCTGGCACAGGATCGGATGCGGCTGAATTCTTTCAGTCAAAATACAGCCACCCATAAGGAAAGGCTCTCCTCGTTCCGTAAAGTGGAATTTGAAGTGGACATTCCTCAGGGACAACTTCTGCTCGACAGAGAATATCCCCGTTTCCCTTACATTCCCGCCGATCCTTCCAAGCGTGATATGCGCTGCTATGAAGCATATAACATTCAGGTGCAGGGACTGGCCAAACGTCTTCGCGCCTCGGGTATCAACAACATCGTTATCGGTGTTTCCGGAGGTCTCGATTCCACGCACGCCCTGATCGTCGCCGCAAAAACAATGGATCTATTGGGCCTGCCGCATTCCAACATCAAAGCTTATACTTTGCCCGGCTTTGCCACGACATCAAAAACATACAATAACTCCCTGAAGCTGATGGCTGCCTTAAATGTCGAAGCCAATGAAATTGATATTAAACCGGCCAGTATGCAAGTGTTCAAAGATATAAAACATCCCTATGCCCGGGGTAAAGAAATATACGACATCACCTTCGAAAATGTACAGGCCGGACAGCGAACCTCTTATCTGTTCCGTCTGGCCAATATGAGAGCGGCGCTGGTCGTGGGCACCGGAGACTTAAGTGAACTGGCCCTGGGTTGGAGCACTTACGGCGTCGGCGATCACATGTCCCATTACAACGTGAATGCCAGCGTGCCCAAAACCCTCATCCAGCATCTGATCCGCTGGGTGGCGGGGAGCAATCAATTTTCGCCGGAAGTTTCTCAAATTCTGATAGATGTTCTGGATACGGAAATTTCACCGGAACTCATCCCGGGCAAATCAGTTACGGATCCTCACCAAAAAACGGAGGATTTCATTGGACCATACGAACTTCAGGATTTCAATAACTTCTATATAACGCGCTTCGGCTACAAACCCACTAAAGTAGCTTTTCTGGAATACTGCACCTGGAAAGACAAAAACCGGGGAGTCTGGCCGGACATCCCCGTCGATAAAAGAAATGCTTATCCTTTAAAAGAAATTAAAAAATGGCTGTATGTTTATTTATACCGCTTTTTTAAAACGTCCCAATACAAACGTTCCTGTGTGCCCAACGGGCCGAAAGTCGGCTCCGGCGGTTCGCTCTCACCTCGCGGCGATTACCGGGCGCCCAGCGACAGCGAACCGGATGTCTGGCTGAAGAACTGGGAAAGCATTCCAGAGGACGAGAGTTAAATGTTTGAATTCTATAAAGACTTTGATGATTAACTTTTCTGCAAAGCTTTTTTTAACTTTTCCGCCAGCGTCCCGGTTCCGGCCCCGGTTTCAACAGGCTTTTCCTCATAAACCACGCTGAATTCACGCCCCGAACCACCGTCTTCCAGGTACTCCGCCAGTACGGTCCGGCTGTGAACATCTTCGTGGCAATAGGCGCAGAGATTTTCCCAGTTGCTTCCGTCAGCCGGATTGTTGTGATGATTGCCGTCTTTATGGTGCACGGTCAAAAGATGTCTATTTATACTGGTAAATTCACGGCCGCACCGGGCGCAAACCAGGCCGTGAAGGGCTAAAGATTTTTCCCGGTAATCTTCGCCTGCCGGCGCTTTCAGGGCGGCTTTCATCTGCCGGACAGAATCCTCCACCGATTTGTTTACGCCACCCGAAGCAACCGGTTTTTTATTGACTTTGACTTTGCCCCATTTACTGCTGAATGTTAACTTGGCCATAATGCATCAAAATCTCTTTTTCTCTTTCCCCGAGAGAACATTAAGAAAAACACTGACTCCTTTAGCCACGGCAATGGCATTCTTAACGGTTCGAAGAGCCGGCGATTGCACAATTTTCGGAGCAACGTTTTGGACGCTATCGGCGACATCCGCCATGACTAAATGAAAACGGTCAACCGTTGAGGAAATATTCTGGATTTCCCGATTGACGGCGCTTGTCGAATTGTTGATATTCGTAGAAATTTCTTCCAGATTTTTCAAAATCGTCGGCAAATTGGCATTTAATGTTTCGAGGGTTA
>DAOQVG010000106.1:0-6364 GCA_035341435.1 Smithellaceae bacterium | reverse complement strand
GTCTTTCTGCCGGATTCCACCAGGGATCAAGCAGAAAGACGTATTCAGCCGCAGTCAGATTCAGGCCCAAGCCGCCTGCCTTCAAACTTATCAGAAATATTTTATTGTCATTCTCCTTCTGAAAAGCATTAACCATCCGCTCACGATCTTTGGTTTTGCCGTCCAGATAGAGATATGTAATTCCCCTGGTTTCGAGTTCTTTTCGGACAATAGACAGGAAACTGGTAAATTGAGAAAAAACGAGCACCTTATGTCCTTCATCTATAATTTCTTCCAGTTGAGGCAAGAGGAATTCCATCTTGGCGCTGATTTTATTAGCCCACTTTTGATCAATCAGCCCCGGATGGCAGGCTGCCTGGCGTAAACGCAGCAGGGCCTCCAGAATCTGAATCTTGGATTTTTGCATGCCCTCTTTATCCAGATGTTTTAACAGGGCGAGCCGGTAATGATCGCGTAAGTCATTGTAAAGTTTGGACTGGGTCTTGTCCATTTCGCAGTACATTGTCTGTTCTGTTTTGTCCGGCAGTTCCGGTGCGACTACTGCTTTCGTTCGGCGTAAAATGAAAGGCCGGAGCGCACGGGAAAGGAGCGCTCTTGTATCTTCGGAAGGATTGTATGCATCGGAGCCGGTCATGCTGAAAACTCCGGCATGACCAAGCAGGCCGGGATTTAAAAATTCGAAGAGGCTCCAGAGTTCGCCTATGTGATTCTCAATGGGTGTCCCGCTGAGAGCAAGGCGATGCCGCGCCCGCAAGAGTCTTGCCGCCTTGGCTGAAATGGTGCCGGCATTTTTTATCGCCTGGGCTTCATCCAGAATCACATAATCGAATTCGATGTTCTGAAAATCGACGGCATCCTGACGCAGCGTTCCATATGTAGTTAAAATCAAATCATAGTTTTCAAAATGTTCCTGTTTTGCGATTCTTCCCGCACCGGTGTGATCCAGGATCCGCAATTGCGGCGTAAATTTTGCTGCTTCCTGCTTCCAGTTAAAGATGACCGATTTAGGCGCCACAACCAGTGACGGCCCGGCAATCAGGTTATCTTGTAGCCGCAGGCGGCGCTTTTCCAGCAGGGCGAGAACCTGCACGGTTTTTCCCAATCCCATATCGTCGGCGAGGCAACCGCCAAAGCCAAACTTATCCAGAAAATCGAACCAGCCTAATCCTTCTTTTTGATAACCTCTGAGCACACCTTGAAATTCCGGTGGAGCATCTTGCGGCAATATGCCGTCAAAGCACTGCAATTGCCTGCGTGTCTGCTGGAAAAGCTCATCACAAGTGATTTCCGGCTGGGACATAAGCAAAGCGTCAAGTACGCCGGCCTGGCATTTCTTAAATTTTAAATGTTCGCCTTCCACCTCGCCCATGCCGGCAAAAATGCCGTATTTTTTTAACCATTCTTCCGGAAGCAAGCCGAAAGTGCCGTCGTCCAATTGAATTATATTTTCTTTCCGCTTCAGCGCGGCCAGCAAAGCGGGCAAAGATGCGGCAACGCCGTCATAATCCACCTTGCCGCTTAACTCAAACCAGTCAATACCGGAGGTAACACACAGGGAAAATGAGCCCGCATTCCTGTAGAGCTTGCCTTCAGCCTCGACATGCCATCCCTGAGCCACTAAACGGGAAACACTGTGGGTAAAATTTTTAGGGGTGATTTCGTAGAGCAAAGCGGTATTAATCCCGTTGTCAGCCTGTCTGCGAAAATTGAATTGCTGCAGATCCATCATCGCCTGCTGTTCTTCCTGATGGTCGCGTATTACATAACGTTTTTCCCCGGTCTGATAAAATCCGCGGCTGAGGGGCAAAGCGGGAATGATTTCAGCATCATAATCGAATTTCAGCTCGGCCTGCAGTTTGTTTCCATAAGCTGAATTGCGCTTCGCCTGACGCACAATTAAATGCGGCCGGGGAATCAACGACACTTCCTTAATGCTTATCTCCTCCGGAAATATCAGCGACGGGACAGCGGGCATTTTGTAAAGGCTTTCGAGAAAATCACTGATTTGAGAGGCAGGGATATTAAAATCATTTTTCTGACGCAACAGGGAAATCCACGGATAAGCTCCATGATGATCCAACACGCAAACATAATCGTCTCTGATCATCAATCCTTGCTGCATCAGCAATTGCGGTTCACGAAGAGGTATCTGTTGATCGCCGCAGCGCAGGCGGCCGGTTACTTGATAATGATTTCCGACCGCATCATTTTGCGCCGCCAGACAAAAATCCCAGATTTCTTCCGCATGCCATTCCAGAGGCCCTTTAACGTCCCCGCCGCCTTGAGTTTCCAGAAAGAGACGTCCCGAATCCGACAAAAGCGGCAGTAAAGTTTTGGCCAGCGTTACCGGAATCTTGAAGGTGTTTTCTCCATAATTGTTATAATAAAAACTATAATAATTATATTCATTTTTTGCCCCCCGAAGAATTGAGCCGATCTGCTGATCAATACCCGTCAGCGATTCTATATTGCCACCGCTCATCCGGAATGACTTCAACTTGCCCCATTCCCCGTTTTTTTTACGTTCACGGCATTTGATATTAAGAGTGAATTCGCCGGAAGAAAGAATAGACGGTAAGTCGATAACATAAATGATCTCCTGCTCCGACCGGGACAACACCGGCGGTATTCCCTGCGGCGAGGCGTAATGCTGATTAATCTGATAGAGATATTGTTTCCATGCCAGGGCAGGCCTTTGCGGCTTGTCGACTTGCGGCAAATGGTCGGGCGTAACGATAATTTTCAGCGGGTCTTCCTCATCCATGCCGTAGAAATCCAGCAGCTCAATTTCAACGCTCCGCAATGATTTCAACGCCGGAAGATAGCCCATCCTATTAATACTCTGCAGCAGGGCATAAATATGTTTGCAATAGGTGTGTCGAGCGTAAGGACAAGTGCAGGCGACATGTAGAATGTTCTGCCTGAGTCTGACCTCAAGCTCGTAAATATCGGAACCATAAACTTCAGCTTCGACGGAATATTCATTTGCCGCTACGATTCTCACCTTACCCGCCGAATAATATCGATTGCCCCGGATTTTAACCGCAGAGGAAAAATAAAGCGACAAATTATCAAACCACGACATAAATTCAATCCTTATACCATTTCCCAATCAAGCGCTTCCTTTGTTGGTCCATCAACAGGCTCAGGACCGGCTTATAATTCATCGTCGTCATGGTGAGCTTGTCGAACCACACTCGTCGTCTCTGTCCCCCGTCGGCGGGGGTAGAGGGTGGTTGCCGCCACGTTAGCACCATTGATTTGGAAATGGAATTAAATCCGGTATTCTCGTATTTTTTTTAATTTTTCAATTCTTAGCTGAAATTAAAATGTAACAGAATAACTGTATAAAATTCTTCCAGATCTTTAAGATGTTTGCCAAGAATAGTCTTTAAAATATCTATATTTATCGCCTGGTAGTCATGGATGGCAATATTTCTGAAACCGACCATCGCCTGCATTCTTTTCGCTAAATCCCTGCCAATGATTCCTGCCTGCTCCAGACGTAAAAAATTATCCCTGATCGTATCCGGAACTCCTAATCCTTCAGAAGCAATAACATGGGCGGCAAGGTCAATTGTAGATTGCACAGCCCTTTGGAGGTTCAATACAAAAATATCCTGTTTGTTAATTTCATCCAGGGATTCAGGATTCAATCCTGTTACCTCTTTAATGCGTCGAAGGCACTTTTGAATTGATGCAGTTTTCGCTAAAACAACATCCTTATCCGGCATAAATTCTTCCTTTCAGAATATTATCTTCACATATCTTCCGCGTCTGCTTTAAGTCATCGTATTGATTGATTGTATCCACAAAAAATTGATTATAATATTTTTTTTCTTTCGTAAAAACCGGAATACCTTTTTTTAAAACCTGCATTTTTAAAACCGGTGCAGCGGAATTTAAGACGGCAATATCAATTTCTCTCTTCAGTATCCCGTTCAATTCGCTTTTCAGTTCATTAATCTCAAAAATATCCGGCTCACTTTCAAAAAGGATTCCAATATCTATGTCACTCTCATCCGTCATTTTACCGCTGGCCGCGGAGCCAAAGAGAAATACCAGTTGGACTCCTGGTTTTATTCTAAAGTAATCCGCCAATTGGGAAAGTATTTCTGACTTAATTTTATCCCGGAACATATGGTCCTTCCAAATCCCCCTTTCGTAAAGGGGAATACAGGGTTATTTTTATTGCACTTTGTAAAATCTCCCCTCACCCCTCTTTAGAAAAGAGGGGGCTGTATAGTGCTTAAGTCAATGACATTGAGTGCTTATGTATATAAAAAGCTATCTGATATTCTCGTATATTTTTAATTCCTTAATCGCTTTTGCCATGTTTGTAAAGTCGCTGTCGTTATGAAGAAGAAATAAATCGTTTTCTATTGCTGTTTGAGCAATGAGTAAATCAATAGTACTTCGTATGGTTACTCAGGATCGCCGACAAATGAAATTTAACCGGGCAGCGTTTTCATAAGATTCTTTTCCGGAAAGGAGACAATAAAGATGGAAGATTACAGTTCAACTACGTTATATATATACTTAACAACGATTCCTACCCCCCCCGATTTCACCGTTGATCATCCTAATCGCCAGTTGCTGCTTAAACATCGGCGTCGCTATGTCGCCGGGGCATACGCAGTTCACAGCTATCTTGTCTGCTACGCATCCCAAAGCCAGCGTTTTAGTGAAATAAAACAGCACATCCAATCTTCCAAACTTGGCTATAGTTTCTTGATTATTTTCATGATCATTTCTACTCTGTTGAACGGTGTGATAAAATAGAAGCCGTCAACACTGTCCTTCATCTTTCCGGCGATTTGGACAGCAATTCCGACACCCAGATCTTCAGCATCTTCCCTGCTCATACCAGGATCAAAAAGCTTGATAATGTCAGAAGGAATTTTTATTCCCGAGAGTTCGTTATTCAGGAACTGGGCGTTTCGATAACTTACAAGAGGCATGATGCCGCCCAAAATCTTGACATTTTCGCGTCTGCCCAGTTGCGGCAATATATTAGTCAGAATTCTGTCTTCATATATCGGCTGAGTGAGGAAGAATTCGGCGCCGGCGTTAACCTTTTTACGCATTCTGGCCACCTCCCCATCGGGATTATGAGCGTTCAGATTAAGAGCCCCGCCGATATTTAACGGCCTGCGGGCAAATACCTCACTGTTCATTATTGAAATCAGTTCAATCAACCTGAAAGAGTTGAGGTTAAAGACACCTTTAACGTCATTTTTATCCCCGGCGGCAACAGGATCGCCCGTAACCGCCAGTATATTCCTGATACCCTCAATATGAGCGGCCAGTAAAGATGATTTGAGGGCGTTGATATTCTTATCGCGGCAGCAAACGTGGGGCATAGTTTCCATGCCGGCTTCCCTCTGAATCTTAGCCGCCAAAATGATAGAGTCAACCCTCACCTTGCCCATTGGGGAATCAGCGATAGTTACTAAATCCACCCCGTGCTCCTTGCAAATCAGGGCATTTTTCATTACTACATCGCAATCGGCGTTAAAAGGCGGGTCAAGCTCAACAGCAATGACAAACTTGCCTTTCTTCATTTTGGCAAAAAAGCCTTCGGTTTGCCTTAACTTTTCAACCGGCTTAACAATCTTTACGGCAATTTCCCGTCTGGGTACGGCAGGTGCCGTCCCAGGCTTTATAAGTTTTACCATCTGTTCGATGTGGGCCGGTGTCGTTCCGCAGCAGCCGCCGAGAATCTTTACTCCAAGCGCGCTAATTTCCTGCATCCTTTCTGCAAAATACTCTTTGTTTTGAATATAAACCGTTCTTTCATGCATTATCTCCGGATAACCGGCGTTAGGCGCGGCGCCGACGATATCACCGTCAATATCGATTTTCCGCAGAGTGTTTAAAATATGGGAAGGACCTACCCCGCAATTAAAGCCGTACGCGTCAATGTCAGCGCTCTTTTTGACTTCAGCCGCAATATGTTCGGCACTCAGTCCTTTTCTGGTAAACCCGTCGGCAGTTGAAGCGAACTCGGTCATGATAAATGCGGTTGAATCTTTTTCTTTTATATATTTGGCTACTTCTTTAGGAAATGTGACATCACTGAATGTTTCAAAAATAAAAATATTTATTTGTCTGGCAAGAAATAGATCGATAATAAATTTATATTCTTCACTTATGCTCTCGCGGGTTAAATCTTTAGTTTCGCCGCTCTCCGGTACAGGGCCGATGCTTGCCGCGACGAACACATTCTTATCCTGAACCGCACTGCGAGCGATCCTTACAGCCGCGTCGACAATCTTTTCCGTTTCCTGCCGGGAAATATTCAATATAAGGCTATTGGCGGAAAAAGTATTTGTTTTTATAAGCTTCGCGCCGGCATTAATAT
>DAOQVG010000105.1:0-6371 GCA_035341435.1 Smithellaceae bacterium | reverse complement strand
CTGTTCTCGGAGAAATCCGGGAAACCCCGCTTGTTGTGCATCTGCTGCTTGTTCCCCCCGGAGTATCCGGTAAATTGACCGGCATCGTTGATGCCGGAGACTATACAATAGAGGATGAAATCTACACGGTTGACAGTGGCTCAGGTAAATACAACGGAAAGCTGGCCGGTTACTGGCCGGTAAGGAAACCGCGCCCCAATAGAATCAGGAAGAAACCTTTCGTTCCCCTGATCACGGGCCAGAGAATTATCGACACATTTTTCCCCATAGCCCGCGGGGGAACGGCCGCCATCCCCGGCGGTTTTGGAACGGGCAAGACCATGACCCAGCATGCTTTGGCGAAATGGTGCAATGCAGACATCATTGTCTACATCGGCTGCGGCGAACGCGGCAACGAGATGACCGACGTTCTCACGGACTTTCCCAGGCTCATTGATGAGCGAAACGGCAGGCCCCTGATCGAGCGTACTGTTATGATCGCCAACACTTCCAATATGCCCGTTCCCGCCCGGGAAGTGAGCATCTACACCGGCGTGACCATCGCCGAATACTACCGCGACATGGGTTACAGCGTGGCGGTGATGGCCGATTCCACTTCCCGCTGGGCGGAGGCCCTCAGAGAGCTCTCCAGCCGCCTGGGCGACATGCCGGCTGAAGAGGGATTCCCGCCCTATCTCGGCACAAGGCTCGCCGAGTTCTACGAACGGGCGGGACTGGTGGAAACACTCTCCGGAAAGGAAGGCGATATCACCATTATCGGCGCCGTTTCCCCTCCGGGAGGAGATTTTTCGGAGCCCGTCACCCAGCACACATCAAGATTTGTTCGCTGCTTCTGGGCGCTGGATAAAGCGCTGGCCGATGCCCGGCACTACCCTTCGATCAGTTGGATAGACAGCTATACCGAATATCTACCCGATATTGAAGATTGGTGGAAGGGTCTCGACAGCGAATGGCTGACGACAAGAAATGAAGCAATGGACATTCTGCTTGCTGATCATCGACTGGAGCAGGTGGTGAAACTTGTCGGCAGTGACGCCCTGCCGCTCTCCGAGCAGTTCATTCTCTTTTGTGCGGAAGCGATCAAAAATGCCTTCCTGCAGCAGAATTCCTTCGATCCGCAGGATAAGTTTTGCTCTCCGGAAAAGCAGCTGAAAATTCTAAAGGCTCTGCTTTATCTTTACAAAAAGGGACTGGAGCAGGTGCATGCCGGGGTATCCATTAAAGATATCGCTTCTCTGGATGTTGTTGCGGAAATGGTGCGGCTGAAATCCGAAATCCCCGACAAGGAACTCGCCAGGATCGACGACTACATAAAGAGGCTGGAGAAGGGTTTGGCAGCCCTCACAGCAGCGGAGGCAGAGGTCTAAAATGGCTGCGGAAATAGAATACACCAATCTTTCGGGCATTTCCGGTCCACTTATCTTTGTGGATGGAGTCAGGGGAGTGGGCTATGGAGATATCGTCGAGATCCGCGATGCCTCAGGCGGGATAAGAATTGGACAGACGCTTGAGGTGGATGAGGGGCGGGCAGTAGTCCAGGTGTTTGAGGGAACCGGCGGGCTTTCAGTCAGCCGGACAAGGGTCACCTTTGTGGGCAAGGCCCTGGAAATCCCCGTGAACCGCGATATGCTGGGCAGGGTTTTTGATGGTCTGGGAAGGCCTATTGACGGAGCGCCCCAGGTGATTTCGGATAAGATGATGAATGTGAACGGCCTGCCGATAAATCCCTGGAGCAGAGAATATCCCCGGGATTTTATCCAGACAGGAATCTCTGCGATTGACGGAATGAATACCCTGATCCGGGGACAGAAGCTGCCGATATTCTCGGGCAGCGGCATGCCGCACAACCGCATTGCCGCCCAGATCGCAAGGCAGGCCAGAATCCTGACCGCCGAGGAAGAATTTACGGTTATCTTCGCCGCCATGGGCGTGAAATTCGATGTGGCCAGGTTCTTCATCGATTCCCTCGAGGAGTCGGGTGTTTTAACGCACTCCGCCATATTCCTGAGTCTTGCCGATTCACCTTCCATCGAACGTCTGATCACTCCCCGCACCGCGCTGACGCTGGCCGAGTATCTCGCCTTTGAAGAAAATATGCATGTACTTGTGATCCTGACGGACATGACCAATTATTGCGAGGCCCTGCGGGAGCTTTCCAGTTCACGGGGGGAAATTCCCTCCCGTAAAGGCTACCCCGGCTATCTCTACAGTGATCTCGCCTCCGTCTACGAACGCGCCGGAAGACTCAAAGGCTCCACGGGATCCATTACCCAGGTACCGATCCTCACTATGCCGAGCGACGATATTTCTCATCCCGTTCCCGATCTGACCGGCTACATCACCGAGGGACAGATTGTTCTGGAGCGTGAGCTTTTCAACAGGGGAATCTACCCGCCCATCGCCGGCTTGCCGTCTTTATCCCGGCTCATGAAGGATGGCATCGGCGAGGGACGAACGCGCCACGATCACGGCCAGGTCGCGGCCCAGCTTTTCGCCTCCTATGCGAAAGTCAAACGCATACGCGCTCTGGCCGCCATAGTGGGTGAAGAGGAGCTTTCCGGACTGGATAAAATCTATCTGAAATTCGGAACGGCATTTGAAAATATTTTTCTGAGCCAGTCCTACGAGGAAAACCGCACCATCGAGCAGACACTGGATATCGGCTGGCAAATGCTGTCGCTGCTTCCCCGCGATGAGCTCTATCGCATCGCCCGGGAGGATATACAGAGATACTACATAACTGATTCCATTTCTAAATCATAGATGATACCGCGGCGGCAAGGAGGAGGCGACGAGGCGTATTATACATACGTTGAGGAAGCCGACGACGACGCCAACAAAGGTAGCGCTTGATTTAGAATTGGAATACGGAGGAAGATTAATGCCGCAAATAGAACTCCCCCCCACAAAATCATCACTGCGCAAACTCAAGGATGACCTGGCTTTCGCCTATGAGGGTTATGACCTCCTCAACCAGAAAAGAGAGATCCTGGCTATTGAGATTGTAAAAAAGATCAGCGCGATAAGAGAAATTGAGGCCGATTTTCAGGAAGCTTTAAATGAGCTTTATGCCGGCTACCGGAATGCGGCTGTTGATATGGGCTCCGAGGCCGTCACTCTTCAGAGCTGCATGGAAACCAGGGGTTATTTCCTCAAAACTGATTTCACCAAGCTTATGGGCTTGAAGCTGCCCGACATCCAAATAAACATGAAGAATCCCCAACCGGTTGCCTTGCCGCAAACGTCCACTGCTTATGACGACGCAAAGGAAAAATCACGTCGGGTGCTGCCGATACTCGCTCAATATGCAACTATCACCAAGTCGGTCATCGTTCTTTCCCGGGAGTTGAAAAAGGTGCAGCGGCGTGTGAATGCCCTGGAGAAGATTTTCATCCCCCAGCATGAAGAAGCGAAAAAGTACATCACGGACAGAATCGAAGAGATGGAGCGCGAGGAAGTCTTCGTGAAGAAGCTTATCCGGCAGCGTCAGTCCGTTTAAATACTTAATGATTTTCTGTCTGCGCTTCGACCAGGCTGCCGCCTACATACTTTTTACGCAGTCGCGGCTTTTCGATTTTTCCGGTCGGATTGCGCGGCACAGTATCAAAGATGATTTTACGCGGACGCTTGTAGCGCGGCAGGGCAGTGCAAAACTCTTCTATGTCGGCTTCGGAGCAGGAAAAACCGGGCTTCAGTTCAATTACCGCTGCAGGAATTTCGCCCAAACGCGGGTCGGGAAGTCCGATTACCGCCACATCTTTGATCGCTTCATGCGCTCGCAGAAAATCCTCAATTTGCACCGGATAAAGGTTCTCGCCGCCGCTGATAATCACGTCTTTCTTGCGGTCGACCAGATAAACAAAGCCGTCCTCATCCATACGCGCCATATCGCCCGTATACAACCAGCCGTCTTTGAGCAGTTCGGCAGTGGCCTGTGGATTATTGTAATAGCATTTCATTACACCGGCGCCCTTGACGCAAAGCTCGCCGACATCGCCCTGCTTTACCTCGTTGCCTTTTTCATCCACAATCTTTAATTCCCACTTGTAGCCGGCCTTGCCGATGGCGCCGACCTTGTGGATATTTTCAATGCCGAGATGCACGCAGCCGGGGCCAATGGATTCCGACAAACCGTAATTGGTGTCGTATTCATGCTTGGGGAAATATTGTTTCCAGCGCTTGATCAGACTGGGGGGAACCGGCTGGGCGCCGATATGCATCAATCTCCATTGATCAAGTTTGTATTCGTCAAGTTTGATGTCGCCGCGTTCGATGGCGTCCAGAATATCCTGGGCCCACGGAACTAACAACCATACTATCGTTGTCTGCTCATCGGATACAGCCTTGACAATCCATTCCGGTTTGACGCCGCGCAGCAAGACGGCTTTGCTGCCGGCGAGAAAGCTGCCGAACCAGTGCATTTTCGCGCCGGTATGGTACAAAGGCGGGATACAGAGGAAATTGTCGGTGCGCGTCTGTTTGTGGTGATTCATCTCCACCTCGCAGGACATCGTCAGGCTGCGGTGCGCATGGAGAATCGCCTTGGGAAAACCGGTAGTGCCGGATGAAAAATATATCGCGGCGTCGTCATCGTCGGAAAGCGGAATTTTCGGAGCTGCGGAGGAGCAGCATGCCGTGAGTGCATAATAATTTTCGGCAAACGCGGGGCAGTCCACTCCCAGAAACAACCGCATTTTCACATGGGGAATCTGCTCCCGGATGGCGTCAATCTTATCGGTAAATTCCGGCCCGAAGATCAAAGCATCACATTCGGCCAGATCGAGGCAGTATTTTATTTCATCATCCGTGTAGCGGTAGTTAAGCGGCACCGCCAGAGCGCCGGTTTTCAACACGCCGAAATAAACCGGCAGCCACTCCAGACAGTTCATGAGCAGGATCGCGACCTTCCGCCCCTTTCCCAGACCTCTTCCCAGCAAAAAGTTGGCAAAACGGTTGGCTTTGTCGTCAAACTCGCGCCAGGTCATTTCCCGCCGGTATTTTTTTTCGGGATCTTTTTCGACAAGTTCATAGTTTTTCCAGTCTGGTTGAATTTCTTGAATTTGTGGGTTGAGTTCAATCAGGCTGACTTCGTCACCATACAGGGCGGCGTTGCGCGCCAGAATTTCTGTGATAGGCATTTTTTATTCCTTCTGATTCTGATTTTTTACACCGGGATTATTCCCTTTTCAAATCAAGGATGATACCGCGACGGCCGGGCGGCGGCGATGCCGGCTAAACATGCTTCGAGGAAACCGACGACGCTCCAGGCATATGCAGGGCGTTGCCGCCAACAAACGTAGTGCTTGATTTGAAGCTGGAATTACTCGGAAATTCCGTCAATTTTGGCAGTAACTTACTCCGACACGGCAGGCAAGATACGAATTTCGAGCCGGCATGTCAAGAATGTTTTATAAACGGATGCAGGGTTTGCAGTTGCTTGCGGGAGTTTAATTTTTTCTTTTATATATGATATTTTTCAAGAACTTAAAACAGCCGCTCTGACAAACACCACATTATTTTCCTGTGTTTATTTTTTAGGAAAATATTTAACCTTGCCTATATTTTTAAAGTCAATGTCTTGAGTCCATATGGTAGCTTTGAATTCGTGGGCTGCAGCAAGAATGATGCTGTCCGCCATTGGAAGCTGATGCTGAAGGCTCAGCTTCGCGGCGGAAAGCGCCAGTCGTGCATTTAAATCTATCACCTTGCCTTTTTGCATGGCAACAACAGCCTGTAACGCCTCATTCTCGGATGATTCCCGCAAAATGACTTTAAATACTTCATATATTGTTATCGCAGGAACTACAAGCGAGCTTGTATTACTTAATGGAGTCAGAAAAAACTTTGCATTTGGTTCATCAGCAAAATAAGCAAGCCAGCCCGAAGAGTCTACAATATTCATAATCTGTCTTCCTCTCTTGTAAACTCTGTGTTTATGCCTTTCAGGTATCCCCGGAGTTCTTTGATGTCGCGTTCCGGAATAAGCTCAATCCTGCCGTCATATTCTACAACCTGCATTTTTTGACCCGGTTGAAGTTTTAATGATTCTCGAACGCTTTTAGGAATAACGACTTGATATTTGGGCGACAATGTAACCGATTGCATATTAGCACCTCCATCGATGCATCAATGGTTTTACGCTATCACAATCGATGCAATTATGTCAATCATCCGCCGCAAAAATATTTATATTCATTGAACATTTATATGTTTGCGAGCCGGCAGTCAAAAGTCCCAGATCAAATTCTAAACCTTAAGATATAAATAAATAAACTCCCTTATATATGGTTTTCTCGCAGTTCTAATGTCATAAAGTGCTTTAATAATGAAGTTTTACAAAAATTCCTGACACATGCAGGTTTTACCGGCTC
>DAOQVG010000104.1:0-6416 GCA_035341435.1 Smithellaceae bacterium | reverse complement strand
ATAACTGCACCGCCTGCGGTTATAACAGCTGCGAAGGTATGGCCGTCGCCATCTTCAACAAATTGAACCGCCCGGAAAACTGCCACTTTTATCTGCAAAAGGAAACGGAACTTTCCCATCATGAAATAATTAAAAGCGAGGCCAAATACCGCAGTATTTTTGATAATTCGACGGGGGGAATTTATCAGTCGCTGCCCGACGGCCGGATTCTGACCGCCAATCCGGCCTGTGCAAAAATTCTCGGATACGCTTCACCGGAAGATATTGTCAGCAGCATCAAACAACTGGGGCAGGACCTTTTTGTATCGCGGGAAAGACGCGATGAGCTTGTGCGCCTGATGAATGAACAGGGGTTTGTGGAAGGGTTTGAATATAAGGCCTACCGCAAGGACGGAAGCATAATCGACGTCTCCATCAACGCCCATGTGGTGCGGGATGAAGACAACAATTTTCTCTTCTATGAAGGCATCCTGGAAGATATCACCGAAAAGAAGCGCATGAGCGAATTGAAAATTGCCAAGGAGGCGGCGGAGGCGGCCAGCCATGCCAAAAGTGATTTTCTGGCCAATATGAGCCATGAGATTCGCACCCCCATGAATGCCATCATAGGTTTCTCCAATCTGGCGCTAAAGGCGGATCTGAACCCGCGGCAGCGCGATTACATCAGCAAGGTGCACAATGCGGGTGTTTCCCTGCTGGGTCTCATCAACGGCATCCTTGATTTCTCCAAGATAGAAGCCGGCAAGCTGCAAATCGAAAACATCGAATTTGATGTCGACACAGTCCTGAATGATGTAGCCACCGTGGTTGCGCAAAAAGTGCAGGAAAAAAACCTCGAGTTTCTGTTCAACATTTCTCCGGACGTTCCTTCCCTGCTGCTGGGCGATGCTCTGAGGCTTGCCCAGGTGTTGACCAATCTGGTCAACAACGCGGTGAAATTCACGGAAAAAGGTGATGTGGAACTGAAGGTCGAACTTGTGGACAAGGATGCCGACCGGGTCAAAATTCTTTTCGCCGTAAGAGATACCGGCATCGGGATGAAGAAAGAACAGGCCAGGCAGCTTTTTCAGGCTTTTACCCAGGCTGATTCCTCCACAACGCGCAAATACGGCGGCACCGGTCTGGGGTTGAGTATCAGCAAGAGCCTCATAGAGTTGATGGGCGGTGAAATATCGGTGGAAAGCGAGGAGGGTAAAGGCAGCACTTTTTCTTTCTCGGTCTGGTTCGGGCTGAGCCTCCGGGAAAGACAAAGAAGGCGTCTGATTCCCGCAGAGCTTAATGGTTTGCGGGCGCTGGTGGTGGACGACAATCAGTCGGCGCGGGAAATCGTGACGGGAATGCTTGCCCAGTTTCCGTTCAACATCGCTAATGCCGCATCCGGTACGGAAGCCGTGGAGGCCGTGCAGGAGGCGGACGAGAGTAATCCATATAAGCTGGTTCTTATGGACTTAAGTATGCCGGTGATGGATGGTATCGAAGCAACCCAGATTATCAAGGAGAAGGCGGGCCTGAAGAATGTGCCGGCGGTGGTGATGGTGACCGCCTATGGCCGGGAGGAACTGCGCGACCGGGCCGACCAGGCGGGGGTTGACGGTTTCCTCGACAAACCGGTGTGCCCCTCCATGCTGATGGATACAATTATCCGGCTGCTTTCGTCCAGGGAGGACAAAACTGCCGGGAGAACTTTGCCTGAATCACTGCCTGACGATGCGCGGGAGTATAATCTGGAAGGGGCTTACGTGCTGCTTGTTGAAGACAACAATATCAATCAGGAGCTCGCCGTTGAGCTTCTGGAGAGCGTCGGGGTGAAGGCGGATGTGGCCGACAACGGCCGGCAAGCGGTGAATATGCTGTGCCAGGCGCAAACGCCGCCGGCCTACGACATGGTGCTGATGGATATCCAGATGCCGGAACTGGACGGCTATGAGGCGACGCGGATAATCAGGTCGGATGCGCGTTTCCAGGCGCTGCCGATCATTGCCATGACCGCCCACGCCATGGTGAAGGATAAGCAGAAGATACTTGCGGCGGGAATGAAGGATCATATCACCAAGCCGATTGATCCGGATCGCATGTTTAAGACGATGGAAAAATACTACTCAAAAAACAAAGCAGCCGCCGCTCCCAAGAGAGGCGTTGTTAAAGGAGCGGTTGCACAGACGGCGATAATACCGGCTGTTCCCGGCATTGATACCGACTCCGGCTTAAAACGCGCCGCGGGCAACGGGAAGCTGTACCTGAATATGTTGAAGAAGTTTATGGATAATTACGCCGAGGCGCCCGGCAATATATGTCAGGCGCTGGGAAAGGGCGACAGGCAGCTGGCGGAGCGGCTGGCGCACACTGTGAAAGGCGTCGCCGGTAATATCGGCGCGGTGGGTGTGCAGAAAATGGCGCAGGAACTGGAGCAATCGATCAGGGAGAATGATGCGGCGGAGCTGACGGAGCAGATACGAAGGCGGTTTGCGGATACTCTGATGCTGCAGATCGCCGATCTCAGGGCGCATATTGGTGATGTTCCCGGAGGGAGCCGGTCTGTTCCCGCCGGTGTTGTTGATTCCGGGCTGATGAAGACCATAGTGTCCAGGCTGGAGGCATTGTTAATGGCCGACGATACGGAAGCGGTTGATTATTTTGAATCCGTGGAGAAGGATCTGTCTGCCTGCATGCCGGCTGCGGACTATAATAATTTAAAAAAATTTCTCGTTGAGTATGAGTTTGATGCAGCGCTGCGGGCGCTAAACCCGACGCTGCAGAATTTGCATTGATCCGAAGGCTTCTTGACTGCGGGCTTTCCTTCATGGTACCTTGTCTTAAAAAATTAAGGAGTCCCGACAATGAAAGAACGACTGAATACTTTGGAAGTTGCTTTGAAGAATGAAATGCGGGAACATGAATTTTATAAACAAAATGCCCAACGAACAAAGAATCCCGTCGGCAGGGCCATGTTCGAGCAGATTGCGGCCGACGAACTTGAGCATTACGAACGTCTGCAGCAGCTTCATGACCAATGGGAAAAGGAAGGAAAATGGCCGGAAACTGTTCCCTTGAAAGTCAATGATACCGCCGTCGGCAAAATTATGAAAAAGTTCGTCAAAGAAGCTAAAGAGGCGCCGGCGACGGACGCCGATGACTTGAAAGCCATCCAGACAGCCATTGAGTTTGAAGCAAACGCCGCTACATATTATGCCCTGTTTCGCAATAAAGTCACCGACCCCAAAGAAAAAGCCTTTTTTGACTTAATGGCCAACATTGAACACGAACACTATGTTTCTTTGAAAGAGCTGGAAGAATTTTATATCGACCCGGTAGGCTGGTTCCGGCGGGTCGAAAAAACCGGGTTGGACGGGGCTTAATTTCCCGCACGCATGTTATGTTATGATGACCGTCTTGTTTATGGACTGTTGAAAGGGGGCAGACGGATTGCCGGTCCCCTTTCAACAGATACATTTCTCTTGCTAACGGTCTGAAATCGATTTTCGAGTAACAGGCCGGCTGCGGAGCAGCACATAAGTTGCCCCCGCCCCTCCATCGTACGATTGAGCACTGGTATAGGCGATAATCCGTTTCAGCCAGTAGCTCTGGTTGAGCCATTCGCGCACTTTATTTTTCAGGACCGGCTCTTTCGGCGAGGAAAGACCGCGCCCATGAATGATCAGCACAGCCCTCTTGCCCGCATTAATCGCATTAGTCAGAAACAATTCAAAGGCTTCTTTAGCCTGCTCTACGTTCATTCCGTGGAGGTCAATATGCGCCTGGATGGAAAAGTCTCCCCGGTGCAGCCTGCGGGCAAACTCCCGGTGACTGTTGTAGCCTGTGCCTTCGATATATTCAGGGGTGTCTGATACAATAAAGCCCTCCCCATGATTGATAAGTCTGGCCAGCTGGGATACGGTTTCATCTTCCGTTGTCGGGCTGAATGTTTCCACCCGCTTTGCGGCAACTTTTTTCCCCGCAGCATGTTTTTTGGCGAGAGGATTAACTCCGGACATGGCTTGATGAAACAGCTCTTCTTCAGACGGATCTTGAGATCCAGTTTCCTCTTGTGAGAGAGCCCCTTGTTTTAAGTCTTTGGCGGATAAAGAGTTTCCCTTTTCCACCAGGCCTTTCAGGCGGGTAAAGGGATTATGAACTAAGGATGACGTCATGATATTGTTTGCCGCATACTTTTTCATTGCCGTTGCCATCAATTAGCTTATCGGTTGTGCTTTCTCTTTAGAGGATGTTGCACCAATTGGTGATTAAAAGAGATGTCTCTGAGTCAACAATTCATTTCTTAGTTTTATCTTATCTTTGTTTGCGACCTTTGTAAATGCAAGAAATCTGTATTACGTGATTTATCGATAGAAATTAAATGATTAGCCACAGTATCTGGACCCGAGAAGAACCGCCAGCAATAAAAATAAAACAAACAGGGCAAGGGTTTCCTCCGCTCCGAAGTGCAGTTGGTGAAGAGTCGTCCTCGGCCCCCGGGCATAGCCTCTGGCTTCCATCGCTTCCGCCAGATCGTCGGCCCGCCGGAAGGCGCCGGTAATAAGCGGCATCAGCAGGGCGGCGAGCGCCTTCAATTTTTGATCATAACGGCCGGTTTCCACACAAGCGCCCCGGGCTGCCTGGGCTGTTTTAATCCGGTCGTATTCTTCCAAAAACACCGGAACAAATCTCAGGGCCATGGAAACCATGACGGCGATATCCTGCACGGGGATGCGCAGGCGCTTCAACGGAGCCAAGAGATGCTCCAGTCCGCAGACCAGGTCTGAAGGTGTTGTGGTCAGCGTCAGAACGGCGCCTCCGAGTGCCAGACAGAGAAACTGCCAGGAAATAAACAGGCCGCGCAAGAATCCTTCCCGGGTAATCGCGACGGGCAGGCAAGGCATTTGGAAGACAACAGTGCCGTCGGTGAAAAAGAGATGCAGGACGAACAATAAACCGGCGAACAAAACAAGCGGCCGGAGCGCATCCCGGAAGGCGGAAGCTTTCAGCCGGGAGGCCGCGCAGAAGGCAAAGAGGGAGAAGCTCAACAATAACATTTCCCAGCCCCGCGCCTGCAATATTAGAACAGACAGGACTACCGTGGCCAGGATTTTTACCCGTGCATCGAGACGGTGGCCGAAGGAATCGGCGCTGTAATATTGACCAAAACGGATCATGGCTGCTCCCTCGATAAAGATGTGAGCAGGTGATTTATTTCACGCTCCGCGTCTTCCACGGACAGGATATCCGGTGACAACGGCCATCCCCGCTTCTTTAACTGATGCAGCAGTTCCATAACCGGCGGCAGCGACAGGAAGGAGTCGCGTGTTTCCGCTATTTTATGGAGGATTTCCCGCGGAGGGCCATCCAGAATAATTTCTCCCCTATCCATCACCAACAGACGCCCGGCGTCAACCATATCGTTGACATCATGGGTGATATGAATAACGCCGATTCCTTGCCGGTGCAGCCGTTCCATCATCTGCAGCACCCGCCGCTTTCCAAGGGGGTCAAGGTAGGCGGCCGGTTCATCAAAAGCGATGTAACGGGGATTCATAATCAGCACCCCGGCCAGGGAGACCAGACGCTTCTCCCCTCCGGAAAGGGTGTGGGGGGCGCGCAGAGCCAGAGACTGCAGTCCGAGACTTTTCAGTATTTCTCCTACCTGCCGGCGGATTTCCTGCGGCGGCCAGTTGAGATTTCCGGGACCGAAAGCAATATCTTCTTCCACCGTCATGCCGACAATCTGGTTGTCCGGATTCTGAAAAAGCATGCCGACCGTGCGGCGGATTTCCTTATGGTTGGCGGCTACATTTGTATCCAGGCCATCGATGGAAACAACTCCTTCATCCGGTCTGATCAGGGCGTTCAGCAGCCGGATCAAAGTTGTTTTGCCGCATCCGTTCGGACCGGTTAAAGCTACGTATTCCCCTGAATTGATCTCCAGGTTGATATTGTTCAGCGCCGGGATGCCGCAGTCGTCGTATTGATAGGAGACGTTCTGAATTTTGATCATATTTTGCTGATAATACGCGCCCTAATTTTTCGGCAAATCAAAGCGGCGACGACAATTTTAATTATGTCGCCGGGAAGAGGCGGTAGCAGGCCGACCGAGATCGCCTTGATGAAACTGAGCTGCGCGATAAACATGAGCTGTGCTATTCCCAGAGTGTAAACAACGGCGATTCCCGCCAGCATTGAACCCATGAGCCAGAGGAGGCCGGGATCACGCTTCAGAGA
The DNA here is from genome assembly GCA_035341435.1 of Smithellaceae bacterium. Lineage (GTDB taxonomy): Bacteria > Desulfobacterota > Syntrophia > Syntrophales > Smithellaceae > MVRV01. The sequence goes on along the minus strand of DAOQVG010000104.1, from coordinate 203 downwards.
AGTTAATTTGCCGATGAGCAGGGCGCCTGCGACAAAGCCGATCAAATAGCCGCCCGTCGGTCCGACAAGAACACCGAAACCGGCCTTGCCGCCGGAAAAGACGGGTAGACCTATGACACCCAGCAGGATGTAGACTACCTGACTCAACACTCCGAGGTATCCGCCGAGCAGTGCTCCGGCTAATAACACGAAGAGCGTCTGCA
>DAOQVG010000103.1:0-6448 GCA_035341435.1 Smithellaceae bacterium | reverse complement strand
ATAGCATCATCGCCTACCCAAAAGGGGTATGTTGAATTCACAGTGCAGAAAGCCGGAGTGGTGACGACAGCTCTGCACGAAATGGAAGAGGGCGCTTTGATGGGTATTCGTGGTCCTCTGGGCAATTCCTGGCCGCTGGAGTATCTCGAAGGGAAAAATATTGTGATCGTCGGCGGCGGTTTTGCTTTTACTACCCTGCGTTCTCTGATTAATTACATGATTTACGGCGATAATCGTAAACGTTTTGGTAATATTACAGTTATCTATGGAGCCAGAAATCCCGGCCTGCTGCTTTATAAAGACGAGCTTGCCGAATGGGAAAAAAGAGATGATCTGAACATGAATGTTACCGTAGATAAGGGTGATGCGAACTGGAAGGGCAGGGAAGGTTTCGTTCCCACCGTCTGTAAGGAAGTTGCTCCCAGCAAGGAAAACTCTGTGGCCGTAATTTGCGGTCCGCCGATCATGATTCGGTTTACATTGCCTGTCTTTTTTGATCTGGGCTTTTCTAAGGAAAACATCATAACTTCGCTGGAAATGCGGATGAAATGCGGTATCGGCAAATGCGGTCGCTGCAATGTGGGCAGCAAATATGTCTGCAAGGATGGCCCTGTATTTTCTCTGGCGGAACTCGATAAGTTGACAAAAGAATATTAAGATAATTTTTAGAATTATATAATAAACTGTATCTAAAGGGAGCCTGAGAGCTCCCTTTTTTAATTAAAGTTTCAAGGAGTTTAGTATGACGCTACCAAAAGCTGCACCCCCCAACGATTTTATACGAGAGATCATCGAAGACGACCTCCGGACGAACAAAAATGACGGACGAGTCGCCACGCGCTTTCCCCCGGAACCCAACGGTTACATTCATATAGGGCACGCCAAATCTGTTTGCCTGAATTTTGGCATTGCCGCCCAGTATCAGGGAACCTGCAATCTGCGACTGGATGATACGGACCCGCTGGGTGAATCCATGGAATATGTGGAATCGATTATTCGTGACGTCCGCTGGCTGGGATTTGACTGGGGGAACCGTCTCTTTTATGCATCCGATTACTTTGAAAATCTTTATGACTTCGCTGTTGAGCTCATCAAAAAAGGAGACGCTTATGTCTGCAGTTTGAATGCCGACGAGGTCCGGGAAAACCGTGGAACATTTACGGAACCGGGTAAGGAAAGTCCTTATCGCAACCGTTCCGTCGAAGAAAATCTGGATTTGTTTACCCGCATGCGGGCCGGAGAGTTCGAAGACGGCGCTCATACGCTTCGCGCCAAAATTGACATGGCATCTCCCAACATTGTGATGAGAGATCCCGTCCTCTACCGTATCAAGCGAGAACCTCACTATAGAACCGCTGGAAAATGGGTTATTTATCCGATGTACGATTTCGCCCATTGTCTCTCCGATGCACTGGAAGGAATCACTTACTCAATTTGCACTCTGGAATTCGAAAATAATCGCCCCCTCTATGACTGGATTGTCGAACGTTTAATTACCGGCAACCGGCCGCGGCAGATTGAATTCGCCCGTCTTAACCTGAGCTACACGGTTCTCAGCAAGCGCAGACTTATTGAACTGGTGCAGAAAAAATATGTGCAGGGCTGGGATGATCCCCGTATGCCGACCGTGACGGCAATGCGGCGCCGCGGCTATACACCTGAAGCTATCCGAAAATTCTGCGCAGAAATTGGCGTTGCCAAAAACGATAATCTGATTGATGTATCTCTGCTGGAACATTGCGTCCGCGACGATCTCAATGAACGGGCGCCTCGCGCTATGTGTGTTTTACGTCCCCTCCGGGTGGTGATCGACAATTACCCGGAAAATCAGGTTGAACAGTTTGAGGGGCAGAATCACCCGCAGCATCCTGATATGGGAACCAGAAATATTCCTTTTTCTCGGGTAATCTATATTGAGCGTGACGATTTCATGGAAAATCCACCCCGCAAATACCATCGCCTCGGGCCGGGGCGGGAAGTGAGATTGCGGAATGCTTATGTAATAAAATATGAAAGCCTGGTGCGGGACGAGAAGACCGGTGAAGTAGTTGAATTGCACTGCAGCTATGATCCTGAAACACGCAACGGAGCGCCGGCGGACGGGCGCAAGGTGCAGGGTGTTATTCACTGGGTTTCGGCGAATCACTGTCTGCCGGTGGAAGTCCGTTTGTACGACCGGCTCTTCAGTATTCACGATCCCGGAAGTGAAGAAGACTTTACGAAATATTTAAATCCGGATTCCCTCGAAATTCTCCAGAACTGCTATGCGGAATTGAGTTTGAAAAATGCAGAACCGGGAAGCAGATATCAGTTTGAAAGAATGGGATATTTTTGTGCTGATCTGGATTCCACGGAAAACAGGGTCGTCTTCAACCGCATTGTTCCGCTGCGGGATTCATGGACAAAGGTTAGCAAAGGATAATTTTGGCTGGGGAACGTGGATTCGAACCACGATTAACGGAGTCAGAGTCCGGCGTCCTACCATTGAACGATTCCCCAGCAGGAGATGATTAAAACTCGTCCGTCCGATCACCATCGTTTTGGACGGACGAGACTATAATGCGATTGATTTTTTATGTCAACAAATTTTTCTTTATTATGTTTGATGAATTCGTAAAAAGTCGGGGTTAAACTTAAAAGTTGCTTTTTTACGGCTTAATCGCCATTCCCTGAACATTCCTAAACTTCTTCCCGTTCTCCATCGCCTCATTTCTGATCTTCTATTCCTCCATCACGTCTTAACGGAAATAGATGACAGTTCTGCTGTTGCTCCGGCAAGAGGAATATTTTCTTGACAAGGTAAAAGTAACCATATAATAAGGTTACATAGGAGGTTGCAATTATGGTGCAAAGGAAATCATGTGCAAAGTACAGTCGGTTCAGGTTTGATGCGGGTAGCCTTGCCCTTAACTTCGTGGCCACTGTTCGGCATCGTGGTTCTGAACCTAAAGACCTTTTGTCCAAACCGGCTGCGCTGTCGCAATGGTTTGAACTCTCGGGCATCACCGGGGCGCCCGTCAGTCTGTCCGCGGAAGAAGAGGAGCATGCCCGTTTTTTTCGCGAAGCCGTTTACAGGACAGTGCGGTCTTACATTTTAAATCAGAAGCCGCTTCCGCAGGACATTGCTCTTGTCAACACGACGGCAAGGCATTCGATCGCCGTACCGCAGCTCACTGCGGGTTCCCTCTGTCTGGAATGGGAAATGTCAGATCCATTGGAGAATTGTCTCTCAGTCATTGCCCGGGATGCAATAATGCTGATAGGCAATAAAGATAAAAGCCGTTTGAAAATATGTGATTGCGATTCTTGCCGGATGATCTTTGTCGATTTGTCTTTGTCGAATCGGCGCCGGTGGTGCTCGATGTCCATCTGCGGAAACCGGCAAAAGGTCGCCATGTATCGCCAAAGAAAGAATCTGGCGGAATAGTAAAATTAATGATTATCGATAAGTAAAGGGGGGACTTATGAACAACAAAAAAGATTTGACGGCGCCTTGCGGGTTGGATTGTTTTAATTGCGAACTTTATAGTGATAATCTGACCGAGAAATTGACGGAAGTGATCCGGAAAAAGATGGGTTTGGCCAAGGAAGAGGTGGCCTGCAAAGGCTGTCGACAGCAGGATGGTAAGCATTTTCACTTGCCGGTGTCAGGATGTGCTACGCTGGATTGCGTTAAGGACAAAGGGGTAGAGCTGTGCTGTGATTGCGAGGATTTTCCCTGTGCGTTTCTGGCACCAACGGCCGATCAGGCCGCCCGGTATCCGCACAACATGAAAGTATACAATCTCTGCCGCATCAGGAAGATAGGGCTGGCAAACTGGATTAAAGATGAAGCCGGTCAAGTAAGAAAGAAATATTTTACCGGTAAATTTATTGTCGGTAGGGGACAGGCCGGTTAATCCGGTGCTTCAAACAATTGCAGAATGTTGTTTTCCTTTTTTATTAATTAGCGGCCGGTTAAAAAAATACATATCAAGGAGAAGAAAAGGATGACACCGAAGGAAATGAGGAAAAAGGCGGTGGAGATGTTTGCCGTGCAGAGATTTCATTGCAGTCAGGTGATAGCAGCGGTGGGGCAGGAAAAACTGGGGAAGGGCAACGATGAAGTCATCCGGGCGATGGGCGCCTTCGGCGGCGGCTTATGCGGCAACGGTGAGGTGTGCGGCGCTTTGGCCGGCGCTCTGGCTGTACTGGGCTTGCGCTACAGCCGCGCGAAGAGCGATGAAAAAGAAGATGTAAGGATGTGGAAAGTTGCCGATGAACTGTTCCGGCGCTTCCGCGACGAGATAGTGAATCAGGACGGTTCTATCTGCTGCCGCGATATTTCCTGTGTGAATTGGAAAGACCGTCAGCAGGCGAAGGAGTTTTACGCCGGCGACAAAATAAAGAAATGCTACCGCGTTGTCGGTGAAACGGCGCTGCTGCTGGGGAAAATACTGGAGCGCGAATAAGAAGAAAAAAACAAAGGGATATTCCGGCTTACCGCCGCTGCTTCGCTATGGTCTGTTCGGATAACCTTAAACAAGCCCCTTTTTTCAACAGGTTGTTGTTTGGCAGCCCCTGATTTTACCGGGGCTGTTTTTTGGAGGTTCTTCAAGTATGAATTTGCGATTTTGCTGTTCATGTGTTAATAAAAATCGTTTTGATCCCGACAGTCCGAATATATCAATAATTTGGAGATTTATTTCATGTCACCTATCGCGACACCATTTCTGGAAATGTCCCAGGCTATCATTGAAGCCGGCGGCGAAGCCCTGAAAAAATGTTACCAATGCGGCACCTGCACGGGCACATGTCCCTGGACGCCTATTACTCATTTCAATATTCGTATGCTGGTTAGGCTGAGTCAGCTTGGTCTGGAAGGCATGGACGAGAACATGTGGAGCTGTTCAACCTGCAAATTTTGTGTGGATAGATGCCCCCGCGGGGTGGAAATAATTGATCTGGTGCGAGCGATCAGAAATGTTTACAGCAACGGCGGTCGGCTGCCGCAAAGCCTGCGCGCTTTCGTCGGAAGCATGTCCGCCCGCGGAAATCCCTGGTCGGGCGATGAAGACAAGAGAAACGACTGGGCCAAGGGGCAATATCCCCTTTTTACCGAAGGCAAGGAATATCTTAACTGGACCTGCTGCACATCCTGTTATGATCCCCGTAATATCCGGGTGGCGAAGGCAACGGCGAGAATTCTGAACGCCGCGGGCTTAAGCTGGGGGCTGCCGCCGACAACGGTTCAATGCTGCAGCGAGAGCCTGAATAAAGTCGGCGATCTGGAACTGTTTGAAAGGCTTAAAACAACTAATCTGCAATTCTTTGACACGAATAATGTTCAGAAAATGATAGTGAGTTCGCCTCACTGCCTGGATACGTTCAGCAAACAGTACGGTCGTGATTACAAGGTTATCCATTTGAGCGAATTATTGTCTGAGCTTATAAAAGCGGGGAAACTCAATCCTGTAAAGGATCTGGGCGGAGTCAAGGTTACCTATCACGATCCCTGCTATCTGGGCAGGCACAATCATATATACGATGCACCGCGGGATGTTCTGCAGGCTATTCCGGGCCTTGAATTCGTCGAGATGGACAGAAACCGTGAACAGAGCATGTGCTGCGGCGGGGGCGGCGGCGGGCTCTGGCTGGAAAAACTCAAGGGCGAACGGTTAAGTGATTTGCGCATCGAGCAGGCTATGGCGACCGGCGCAACCGTATTAGCGACAGCCTGTCCTTACTGTATAGCCATGTTCGAAGACAGCATTCTTACGCTGAACGTCGCCGACAAAATTCAAGTCAAGGATGTGGCGGAACTTTTACTGGAAAGCCTCGATTTAGAAGTGGAATAAAAGTGATCTTCAGGGAGAAATAATAATGAGCAGAATCGGTGTTTTTGTTTGTCACTGCGGTTTGAATATAGCCAAGACGGTGCGGGTGAACGAACTTGTGGAATTCGCCCGCACCCTTCCCGATGTTGTTGTTGCCGAGGAATACAAATTCATGTGTTCCACGCCGGGGCAGGAGCTTATTCAGAATGACATCAAAAAACACAATCTGGACAGAGTAATCGTCGCCGCCTGTTCACCGCTGATGCACGAAAAGACATTCCGCAAGGTTATCGAAAATGCCGGTTTGAATCAGTATCTGCTAACAATTGTCAATGTCCGTGAGCAGACTTCCTGGGTTACTCCGGATATTGAAGTCGGCACGGCCAAAGGCAAGGCGTTAATCAACGGCGCCGTCTACCGCGCCAGGCTGCTTAATCCTCTGGTCTCGAGGGTGATTGACGTTAATCCCGATGTTGTTGTCGTTGGCGGCGGCATTGCGGGAATTCAGGCGGCCCTGCAACTGGCTGATGTGGGCAAGAAGGTATATCTGGTGGAAAAAAGCCCCACCATCGGCGGAAATATGGCGCAGTTCGACAAAACTTTTCCGACACTGGACTGCTCCGCCTGTATTC
>DAOQVG010000102.1:0-6500 GCA_035341435.1 Smithellaceae bacterium | reverse complement strand
CGTCTTACCGTATAAATTTATCATTTAATGACTCGGGATTGTCATACAGTCGGTATGCATGAAAGAACATTCTTACCGCAAATCGGAAAGGGTTAATAACAAAAGCGATTACAGGACTATATACAACCAAGGGGTGTGGAGAAGTTCGCAACACTTTACGACTATAACATGCAGCAATAAAAAGGGGATTAGACGGCTGGGCATCACCGTAACCAAGAAAACAGGCAACGCAGTAAAAAGAAATCGGATCAAGCGCCTGATAAGAGAGTTTTTTCGTCTCAATAAAACATTGTTTCCCGCCGGACATGACACTATCGTGATGGCTAAAAGGAATATACCGCCCCTTACGTATCAGGAAGCATGCAGAGAATTAACGGAACTTTTCTCCCGGAAAGCCAACATAATATAATAGTTATGTTTCGGAATATTTCGGTAAAATTTTTTGTTTCCATTATCCGTTTCTACCAAATCTGTGTGTCACCATTCTTTTTTGCTCCATGTTGCCGTTTCTACCCGTCGTGTTCTCAATATGCCATTGAGGCCATCCAACTTTACGGCCCGGCAAAGGGTTCATTAATGGGCGTAAAGCGAATTCTGCGTTGCCATCCATTTCACCCCGGCGGTTACGATCCAGTCAAGTAAACAATAGGGAGGTTTCCATGGACAAGAAGACAATGCTGGCCATCGTCCTATCCCTGGGTGTGCTGCTAGTATATCAGGCTTTTTTTGCCAAACCACAGGTTCCATCCAAGCAGACGGCAGTACCCAGCCAGCAGGCGACGTCAAACAAAAAAACTGAGGCACAGCCTGCTCAGACGGCGGCAATCCCCAATGCGGCGGTAATTGCCAAAGAAAGCAGCAGCAAAAGCACAGCTCCGCCTAAAGATATTCAGGTCGAAACTGCTCAATATTCCGCAATTTTTTCCACCAAAGGCGGCGCTCTGAAATCGTTCCAGCTCAAGGGATATCAAAAAGACTGCATCAATTGCGCCGACGATATTTACCCGCGCATTAAAAATCTTATCACCGGCAACAAACAACCGTTACCGCCCAGGAGCAAGGGCTACGTTGAACTGGTCGATGTCAAAGAAGGTATGCCTTATCCGCTGGCCGTTACCTTCCCGGAATCGAGCGTCGATGTTGCTGCGGATGCCGTTTATGAAACCGATGCCGCCAAATTGGATTTGACTGCCGCCAAAGAAAAGAAGCGCCTGATCTTTTCCCAGACTTTTGACGATAAAATCAAAGTGGAGAAAATTTTCACTTTTAATCCTGATAATTACACCATTAGCCTGGATGTCAAAGTATATAACCTGACAGCCGCACCGCTGAACCAGACACCTAAACTAAGCTGGCAACAGTACGTAGATCCCAACAAGGAAGTCGACAGCTACGGACATGAAGGACCGGTGGCTTCCATCGCCCGGAGCATTGAACGGGAGGAGCCCAAAAAGCTGGACAAGGAAAAAATACAGGGGCCCAATGTTCTATGGAGCGGATATGAAAGCAAATATTTTATCGCCTCCTTTATTCCGGAAAATCCTTCACTGACCAGCACAATCATGAGTCGTGATGAAACCAATATGGTTTCCGTCAGCATCAAAGGGCAGAAGGAACTCATTCCCGGCAGCCAAAGCGGCAGTTTCGGCTACACCCTTTACCTGGGGCCCAAGGAGCACAATCTGCTGAAAGCACAAAACGTCGGCCTGGAGGATTCCATAGATTTCGGCAGCTGGCTCAAATGGCTCGCCCTGCCGCTTTTGTGGGTGCTGAACTTTATTCACAACTATATCGCCAACTACGGTGTGGCGATTATTGTTCTAACCCTGCTGATCAAAATTGTCTTCTGGCCGCTCGGAAATTTAAGCTACAAATCCATGCAGGAAATGAAGAAGCTCCAGCCGAAAATTGCCGAGTTAAAAGAAAGATACAAGAACGATCAGCAAAAAATCGGCGCGGAGACAATGGCTCTCTATAAGGCGCACAAAGTGAATCCTTTTGGCGGGTGCCTGCCGATAGTGATTCAAATCCCGATATTTTTCGGACTTTACAAAGCTCTGCTTATTCCATCGAGCTGCGTCACTCGCCGTTTTTCTGGTGGATTCAGGATCTTTCCGCCAAAGATCCGTATTACATAACCCCGATTATTATGGGAGCAACTCAATTTATTCAGCAAAAGATGACACCGACGATGGGTGATCCGATGCAGGCGAAATTAATGCTGTTCATGCCTGTCATTTTCACATTCTTTTTCCTGAACTTCCCTTCCGGGCTGGTCATTTACTGGTTATTCAACAATATTTTCAGTATCGGCCAGCAATATTACATGAACAAAAAGCTGGAAAGTTGATCGATGAGGTTAGAAGATGAGCACTGAAACTAGGACAATTGAGATAGAAGAGAAATCAATCGATGCGGCAATAGAAACCGCCTGCCAGGAATTTGGTGTAACGCGGGACAAATTAAATATTGAAATCATTTCCGAGGGTAATCGCGGTTTTCTGGGAATGCTGGCCAAAAAGGCAAAAATTCGGGCTTCCCTGTTAACACTGAATGTTTCCTTTGACCTGAAGGTAAATGAGCGGGTCTCCGTTGCAAATATCCCCCCGGCAAATGTACCACCAAAAATCGAAGCACCAAAAGTTGAACCGCCGATAGTTGAACCACCGATAGTCGAACCTCCAAAAGCCGAATTACCAAAAGTCGAACCGCAACTGAAAATCACCCCCAAGCCCATTCCGGAAAAACGGGAAGAAAAAGAGGCGGCAGCGCCGCCTGCGACTCTTTCACCCCTGGCCGTAAAAGCAAAGGAAATTCTGGAAGGCATATTGGAAAAGATGTCTTTCGAATGTCAAATTACGATGCAGGAGACGCCGGAAAAAATTGTCTTCAATATTGAAGGCGACGGCAGCGGTTTGCTGATCGGCAAACGCGGACAGAACCTGGATGCGATCCAGTACATTTTGAACAAAGCAATCAACAGGTCGGACAGCGAACGTAAAATGATCATCGTTGATTCGGAAACCTACCGGAAAAGACGGGAAGAGTCTCTCCTCGTTTTAGCCGAAAGAATACGGGAAAAAGTGAAGAAGACTAAAAAACCGGTGTCCCTTTCCAACATGAATGCTCATGACCGGCGTATTATTCATCTGGCCCTGCAAAAAGATGAAGCCCTCACGACAAAAAGCCGGGGCGAGGGGGAATATCGAAAGATTGTCATTCTCCCGTCCAGAAAAAATCATGGCCAGACAAAAACAAAGGTGCAGGAATAGAGACTAGCCTGTTCAAGGAATTGCCATACTGTGCTTCATCACGACACTATAGCTGCAATCGCCACTCCTCCCGGCACAGGAGGAGTGGGTATAATTCGCCTCAGCGGCCCTGACGCCGGAAAAATCATCTGCCAAATTTTTCTGCCGAAAAAGACAAACTGTTCCTGGAAAAGCCACCACCTATATTACGGCGACATTGTAGCCGTCGATGGAAAAACCGTTCTCGATGAGGTTCTGGCGGTCCTGATGCCCGGCCCGCATTCCTTTACCGGCGAGGACGTTGTCGAAATCAATTGTCATGGCAGCCCTGTTATCCTGCAGGCGATTCTGGCCGAACTTGTACAATTAGGATGCAGACCGGCCAGACCCGGCGAATTTTCCCAACGCGCTTTCCTCAACGGACGGATCGATTTATCGCAGGCGGAAGCGCTGGCGACTCTCATCGCCGCCCGATCGGAGAAGGCCCGTGCCATTGCGCTTGCCCAATTAAAAGGAGAACTGGGAGCGGAAATAGACAGTCTGCGGCTGGCGCTGATTGATGCACTGGCCCTGGCGGAAGTTGCGATAGATTTCATGGAAGATGCCGCCGACCAGGACGCCGCGGAATTATTGCCGCGGCTAGATTCTCTGTCGTTGCGCCTGCAATTACTTTTGGATTCATACCGGAAGGCAAAAGTTTATACCGAAGGCCTGAATGTTGTTATCGCCGGCAAACCAAATGTCGGCAAATCCAGTCTGCTCAACACCCTGGCGGGCCGGAAAAGGGCCATTGTGACGGACATTCCCGGCACAACCCGTGATTTCATTACCGATCAAATTCATATCCGCGGCATACCGGTCAACCTCGTGGACACCGCCGGAATTCGTCAACCGCAGGATATCATTGAAAAGGAAGGAATTGATCTCGTCTGGGAAAATCTGGCCGCCGCCGATTTGACAATAATTCTCCTGGACGGCAGCAGGCCTTTGACCGCAGACGACAAAAGGATATTCGCCGCCGTTTCCAGCCAAAATCATCTAATCGTTCTCAACAAAACGGACCTGCCCGCAGCCTGGGAAGTAACCGAACTGACGACAGAATCCGCAGTACTGAAGATATCAGCCAAATTCGGAACGGGAATCAATGAATTAAAAGAAGCTATTGTGTCCGGCGCCGGCGTCGCTGAAGAAGAAAATTCCAGGACGGTGCTGATCACCAACATGCGCCATAAGATTGCGCTGGAAAAAGCTCTTGACAACATAAAAAGAGCAAAAGAAAACACATCCTCCGGAACATCGCCGGAATTAACCGCCTTCGATCTGCGCGAAGCTCTGGATAATCTCGATGAAATCACCGGGAAAAAAGTCAACGATGAAATTCTGGACAAAATTTTTTCCAGCTTCTGCATCGGCAAGTAATACCATTTCTCAATCAAAGATGACATTGCGGCGGCAAGGAGTATAAACATGAAATATTCGGAAGCAAAACTGGGACGTGTTTTTGTAATTCGTCTGGAGGATGGCGAAATCGTGCATGAAGTAATCGAAGCTTTCGCCCTGGAGCATTCCATTTCCGCCGCATCGCTGCTCATTCTCGGCGGCGCAGACGAAGGCAGCAGGCTCGTTGTCGGACCGGAAAATGGCCGCTGCGCTCCGCCGGTAACGCCCCTGGAAAAAATTATTGACGATGTCCACGAAGTCACCGGCACGGGAACCATTTTCCCTGACGATGAGGGAAACCCGATTCTGCACTTGCATATGGCCTGCGGAAGGAATTCCTCGACCATAACGGGGTGCATTCGGCAGGGAGTCAGGGTATGGCACGTCATGGAAGTTATTCTCTTGGAACTCACGGATACGCCCGCCCGCCGCCTGCCCGACGCCGCTACGGGTTTCAAGTTTCTTATTCCCGGTTGATACCAGGTTGCATTCTTCGCCTAACTTTGTTGGCTGCGTCGTCGGCTTCCTCAACGTATTAATAATACGCCTGCGGAGCCTCCTCCTTGCCGCCGCGTTATGCTTTGAATGCAACCTGGTATGATCAAGCTGCAAAAAAAATCAGGAAAATTTATCGATAAGTTTCCGCGTCAGCCGGCCACCCCATGTTTCCTGTGAATGCAGCGCTCCGTAAGGACAAATCTCTATGCAGCAGTAGCAGCAGATACATTTTTTATAATTCAACTCTATTTTATCCGCCCTTTCCGTAATCGCCCGGGCGGGGCAGATAGTCCGGCATTTACTGCACAGCCGGCACAATGTCTCGTCACAGACAGGTCTGGCCAGCGTGTGACGGCGCAGAAAGTTCTGCAGGATAGCGGGGCCGAAAATCAGATTCCCGCCTCCCGGTAATTGAAAGTCGCCGACCGGCGGCAGAATTCCGTCGATTTGCCAGGATGGAAGCAATTGTTCATCGCGGGCGGCTTTCAGCACCGGCAGTTTGGCGTACGGTATGCCGAGCATTTTGCAGACAGCCATATCCAGGGCGAAAGAATTATCGCTGGCCATCAGAACGCCGATTTGCCGGGGATGTCCGGCCTTGCCCGGCCCCTCGCCTTCCAGCCCCAGGATACCGTCCAGTATGGAGACCGCGGGCAAAACCACCTGATGAATCGCCACCAACAGGCGGGCAAAAACCCCGGTATCAACTCCCGCCCGCATGTGCCACTGGGATTTTTTGAAGCCGACAATGCAGCCGAACATATTCTTCACGGCCAGCGTCAGCAGCATCTGCTTGTGAGTCTTTAGTTTGGGCAGGTTGATGATTACGTCCGCCTCCACCGCATCACGCGCGATTTCAATGCGGCCAAAAGGGCTGCCGATATCGACTTTTACGACATCACTGAAAGGAGCGCAGATCACATCGAGCCCCTGCAGCGCATCCGCCGTCCCGTTGCTTTTTAGAATTCTCGTAAAAGAACCTATGGCCGGAGAATCCGAGACCTGCGGCCGGACACCTTTTTGCATGACGTACTCCGCTGCAGCCCGAATCAGGTTCGGATGAGTGAGCACAGCGTCTTCGGAACGGGCGGCGCAAAGCATGTTGGGCTTGATCAGGACGCGACGGCCGGGCTTGATTCTGTCGCCGGCCAGCGCGTCCAGCAGCTCAAAAATTACCGGCTGGAGCTGATCATATTGATAAGAGGCATTACGAATGAGAACTTTAGTCAATTTTGCACCTGAGCCGGCATTTTATTTCTATCAGTATTATGGCCGTATTGTTTACGCTTTATCGCCGGAACTGCTATGAAC
>DAOQVG010000101.1:0-6538 GCA_035341435.1 Smithellaceae bacterium | reverse complement strand
CGCCGCCAACGGTTCTATAACACTGGATCGGATCGAAGCTGAAGCTTATGCTGAAATATTTGCTAAAAATGGAACCCAGCCCTGGATTACTGCCCTGAAAGGCGCTCTGGGAGAGAGTTTTTCCAGCGGCGGAATAAGAGCCTGCGCCCTGGCGCTTTCTTGCGTAAAAGGCGCGTTGCCGCCAACCTGCGGACTTTACAATCCTCTGGCGCAACTTAAATTTGTCCGCCGGCACGAAGAGAAAATCGAGATTAATAATGCGCTTCTTGCCGGTATTTCTTTCGGCGGCACATACGTATATCTGGTATTGGGTAAATGCCCCGATACTTAAGGAATATTGCTGTAAATCAGCAGACAATAAATATTTTATATAGAAGGATAAGAAGACAATGGAAATCGTACCTTACAAGGAAGAGCATCGTATTTTCCGCGATGCATTCCGCAAATTTTTGGAAAAGGAAATTATCCCCCACGTAGATGAATGGGAGCAAAACGGCATCGTTCCCCGTTGGGCCTGGAAGAAAATGGGCGAGAACGGATTTTTATGCACATCGGTGCCCCCCGAATACGGCGGATTAGGCGCCGACTTTCTGTACTCCGCCATTCTGATCGAGGAAATGGGCTATGCCAATTTTCAGGGACTTTCCGCGCGAATACACAGCGACATCGCCGTTCCCTACCTTGTGCAATTCGCCACGGAGGAACAGAAGAAGAAATATCTGCCCCCCTGTATTTCGGGCGACATGCTGACGGCCATCGCCATAACGGAACCGGCGGCCGGCAGCGATGTGGCGGGAATTAGAACAACAGCAGTGGACGATGGATCATCATTCATTCTGAACGGACAAAAGACTTTTATCAGCATCGGCATCAACTGCGACCTGGCAATCATAGTGGCCCGAGACCCTAAAGAGACCAATGCACACAAAGCCATTGATCTCTTTCTCGTAGAAGCAGGTACTCCCGGTTTTGAAAAGGGGAAAAGGCTGAGAAAAATAGGCTGGCACAGCCAGGACACATCGGAACTGTTTTTTTCCGATTGCCGCATTCCCAAGGAAAACCGTCTGGGCAAAAAAGGAACAGGATTTAAAAAATTGATGACCAATCTCCAGCAGGAACGTCTGGTAGCCGTTATCGGCGCACAGGCAACAGCGGAATTCGCTTTAAAAGAAACGATCCGCTACTGCAAAGAAAGGCACATGTTCGGCAAGCCCCTGATGGGATTTCAAAACACGCAATTTGTTCTGGCGGAGCTGGCTTCCGAAGTAAAAATCGGCCGGGCTTTTGTCGATAAAATGATAGCTGAGCACTTTCAGAAAAAATCTTCCGTCGTTGACATCACCATGGCCAAGCTCTGGATCACCGAAATGGCTTGTCGCGTAGTCGACCGGTGTCTGCAATTCTTCGGCGGCTACGGCTATTGCGAAGAATATCCGATTGCCCGCGCCTGGCGCGACATTCGCATCACCCGTATTTTTGCCGGCAGCAATGAAACGATGAAACAGATTATTGCCAAGGCGATAATACAGGACAAATTTAAATGAAATTTAAACTTATATATCCCCGATGGAAAAAGCTGGAGCGTCAAACGCATTTCACTCTGCCGCCGCACGGCCCTGTTGTCTTTGCCGCAACGCTTCCTGAAGATGTGGAAGTAGAATTTGTGGACGAGAATGTACAGCCGCTGAATATTGAAGCCGACGCCGATTTTGTCGGAATTTCCGCCATGCTGACGGCGCAGATAAAGCGGGGCTGGGAAATTGCCGAAGCCTACCGGAGATTGGGGATAAAGGTTATCTTCGGCGGTATTGCCACAATGCTGCATGCCGAGGAAACCGCGCTGCATGCCGATGCGGTATTCATCGGCGAAACGGAAGGCCGGATGGAGCAGGTCTTCGCCGATTTCAAAAACGGTAAACTGCAAAAAGTTTACAACTATTATCAGGATTTTCCACCGATCGAAGCGGTGGGCACAGCCCGCCGCAGCATCCTGAACCGGGATATGTACAATTACCGCGGCGTGCAGATGGTCGATCTGGTGCATGCCTCCCGCGGCTGCCGCTTCAATTGCTATCCCTGCTGCGTCAGTTTTTTGGGTGGCCGCCGGTTTCGTCCCCGCCCTTTGGATAAAGTTATTGAAGAAATGGCGAGTATTGACAATAATAGACTATTTATCGTCGACAATTCGCTGGCGCAGAATAAAGACTGGGAAATGAATCTTTTTCGCGAAATGATACCACTGAAAAAGAAATGGTGCTGCCATCCCGTCGAAAACGACGATAAGGTACTGGACCTGGCGGCGCAGGCCGGCGCCTGGTACGTTTATCAGGCGATATTTGATACCTCCGATTTTATCCGCGACCGTATCAAGCGCTATCACGATTATGGCATCGGCGTCGAAGGCAGCATTCTTCTGGGCCTTGATTATCACACGGAAGATTATATTAAGCGTCTTGTTGACTTCCTGCTGGCGGTCGAGCTGGATATGGCGGAATTTACGGTACTCACCCCGTTTCCCCACACCCGGACTTTTGAAGATCTGCATAATGCCGGCAGGATTTTCTCCTATGACTGGAATGATTACACCTGCGATAAAGTCGTGTTTCAGCCACAGTCAATGACACCGGAAGAGCTCCAGAGCATGTACCATTACGCCTGGGATAAGTTCTACGAGGAAGAACCGCAAAGTTACAGAATGTTTAAACTGCTGAAAAAGGTTGTGGAAAAAGAAAAAGCGGACAATACATACAGGCCCCGCCGGCGCAACTAGTTTCCTAAAATAGAGAGTGAAGATTTAACCATGAAGAAAATTAGCGGCAAGTCCGTTGTCGTCATCGACGGCGGAAATATCAGTTTTGAAAATATTATCGCCGTTGCGCGCGACGGTGTCGAAGTACGGATAAGCAAAGATAAAAGTTTTGTGCGGCGGATGGAGAAAACTAAAACGCTGCTGATGGAATCCCTGCGCCGGGGCATTCCTGTTTACGGAGTGAACACAGGCTACGGCAAATCCTGCGGCAGCAGGATGTCCATGAATGTCGCTTTAAAAAACAGTGCAAATATTTTCCGCTTTCATGGCTGCGGCACAGGAGAACCTATAGGCATCGAGGAGACGCGCGCTGCAATGCTTTGCCGGATCATTTGCCTGGCGCGGGGCTATTCCGGAGTATCCATCGCGCTCTTACAGCAAATGGCCGATTTTTTAAACCAGGGAATAACGCCGGTTGTCCCCTGCGAAGGCTCTGTCGGCGCTTCCGGAGATTTGACACCGATGTCTTATATCGGCGCCTGCCTCGCCGGTGAACGCGACGTCTTCTACCGCGACGAGAGGATGCCGGCCGGCAAAGCCCTGAAAAAAGCCGGTCTTAAAACTTACAAGTACTTGCCCAAAGAGCCGATTTCCATGGTTAACGGCACAACCACCATGACCGGCATCGCCGCACTGACGGTCGAAAGAGCAGACCGCATTTTACATGCCGCTATTTACGCTACGGCGCTTTCCGTGCATGCCTTAAAAGGTAATGCCCACCACTATCATCCGGTTATTGCGGAGGCTAAGCCTTTTCCCGGCCAGACTTTTGTCGCCGAGCAGATTACCCGTCTGCTGCTGACAAAGGCAGCCGCGGAGCATCTGGCAGATGACGCCCCGGAAACGCTGCAGGATCCCTATTCTCTGCGCTGCGCCCCGCAGGTGGCGGGTGTTTTGCGTGATGCTCTCTTCTGGATAAAGCAATGGGTGGAAATCGAAGCCAACAGCTCCAATGACAACCCCATATTCGATCCGGCAACAGGCGAGGTTCTTATGGGAGGCAACTTTTACGGCGGTCATATCGCGTTTGCTATGGACGGATTGAAGGCGGCGCTGGCTTCCGTCGCGGATATGTGCGAACGGCAGATAATGCTCCTGGTCGATCCGCATTTGAACAGGGGATTACCGGGGGATCTGGTAAGGTCATCAGAAGCGGGAACCGGTCTGCGCCACGCCTTCAAGGCGATGTCCATTGCCGCCTCGGCGTTGACGGCGGAAGCGCTGAAGGGAACAATGCCCGCGGCGTCGTTTTCACGCTCCACCGAATCGCACAACCAGGACAAGGTCAGCATGGGAACCATTGCCGCCAGAGATGCGCAAAGGATTTGCACTTTAACGGAACGTGTGCTGGCGATACATCTTCTGGCGGCAGCGCAGGCCTGTGATATCCGGGATAACATTAAAGCAAGGCCGTTATTGGCTGGAATTCAGGAAAAAATCCGGTTGATCAGTGAGCCGGTTATTGAAGACCGGCCTCTGGACACCGATATAGAACGGATGTGCGTTGCTATAAGGTATTCCGATTTTTTCAGGATCAAATAACGATCTCGTAAAAAGGCCGGATGCTGCGTTGCGCTTCATCCCGTGTCACTGCAGCGTACCATAAGTACGCTTCATTCCCCGGTATTCGCGCGCCTTGCCTGCGACCTTTTTACGAGGCCGTCTGTAAATGGCCATTTTTATGACTTTTGCGAGGATGTCAATAATGGATGAAAATAAAAAAAGTATAGAAATAAAATACTGCGTTCCTTTTTTCGATCTCGATCCAATGCATATTGTCTGGCACGGCAACTATCTGAACTATTTTGAAATTGCCCGGGCCAAACTCCTCAACCAGCACGGCATTGATTTATATTCTTATTACGACACCCATAAATTAATTTTCCCCATAATTCGGACATCAACAAAGCACATTTATCCTTTACGCCACAACGATGATATTATTATCAGGGCAACGCTTATGGACGCCCGCGTAAAACTTATTGTCGATTTTGAGATTCGAAAGGAAGACGACGGCAAAGTCTGCTGCCGCGGCCGCACAGAACAGGTAACAGTAAAGATGCCGGAAATGGAAACAGTTTTCAAGATTCCCGAGGACATCCGCCGGGCTTTAGGTTTCTATAATGGCTGAAATGGCTGAAGCATTGCCCGAAGCCTTTGCCGCCGGAGTGGAGCGTGTTGCCGCCTGGGCGGATCTGCTTGATTCGATCAATGTTTATCCGGTTGCCGACGGCGATACCGGTCGCAACCTGTTTGTCAGTCTGACGCCGCTGCTTGATTACCATCAGGAAAAAGAAAAAGTTATCCACCAGCTTCTTTTATCGGCGCGCGGCAATTCCGGCAACATCGCCGCCAGATTTTTTTCGTCGTTTTACCGAGTCGACTCAGCGGAAAACCTTTATGACTGCGCACTGGAAGGGAGCAGACGCGCCTGGAAGGCCGTTAATGATCCAAAGCCGGGCACAATGCTGAACGTATTTGACGCATTGACAGAATCCCTGGAATCCCGCCCGACTTCCCTGGATCAGGAATCAATAAATCGCATAATTTATCGTTTGGAAAAATCGGTCCACGATACCTGTGCAATGCTGCCGAAATTAAAAAAGGCCGGTGTGGTGGATGCCGGCGCCTTGGGAATGTACATTTTTTTTGAAGGTTTTTTCTTTTCGCTAACTGATGCTGCACGTAATCACCGGCCGATTACGGAACTGTTTAAAAATCGTCTGCACATCTCTCAAGAATTTCAAGAAGATGCCCAAGCCGGGTACTGCGTTGATTTTGTAGTTAAAGCGCACAATTTATCCCGGGAGAAACTGGCCAATATCACGGGGAGTGAAGAAAGCGTTATTGTTATTCCCGACGGTGATCTTTACAAAATCCACCTGCACACGGATAACAGAGAAAAAATAAAAGCCGCAGCGGCAAAGTTCGGCAGCGTTATCAACTGGGAAGATGACGATCTCGGTCGGCAGATCAATGAATTTCGCCATGTCCGATCCAATCAGACAATGCACATAATGACCGACGCCGCCGGTTCCCTGACTCATGCTGATGCACAGAAAAACGGCATAACCCTCTTACACAGCTACATAACTCTGAATGGAAAATGCCTGCCCGAAACGCACCTGCATCCTGCGGAGCTTTACGCGGCCATGCGCAATGGCAGCAAAGTGACGACCTCACAGGCCTCGGTCTTTGAAAGGCAGCAGTTTTATGAAAGCGTCCTCGGCCGTTTCCAGAAAGTATTGTACTTATGCGTCGGCTCCGTCTACACGGGCAATTACACGGCTGCGCGGGAATGGAAAAAACAAAACGATCCGCAAAACCGGCTGATTGTACTGGACACAGGGGCGGCATCGGGAAGACTGGCGGTAATTGCGCTGGCGGTCAACCGTTACCTGGCCAGAACAAAAAACATGGAAAAGACAGTTGAATTTGCGGCAAAAGCTGTATCAGTCTGCGAGGAATATGTTTTCCTGGATAAGCTGGAATACCTGGCCGCCGGCGGCAGGTTATCCAAAACAGGCGCCTTTGTGGGCGATATGCTGAAAATGAAGCCGGTGATATCGCCCCAGCCCGAAGGAGCAAAGAAGGTCGGTATACTGCACAATCAGGAAGACCAGATTCAGATGGCGCTCCAGAGGCTTGCGGCATCTTTGTCCAAAGAAACAAGGGCATTGATTATGCTGGAGTATTCCGACAATTATGATTTGGTCAACCAAACAATTA
>DAOQVG010000100.1:3146-6551 GCA_035341435.1 Smithellaceae bacterium | reverse complement strand
GCTGTTGAAAAAAGCTCATCTGCAGCGTTACGCGGCAAACCTTATCGCTCAACTTATTTTTACACGCTGCGCGATTCGGTTTTGGCGATGCCTTGCATCTGAACCTTTTTGAACAGCCTGTAAAACAGGGATTTTCAATGCCCTGCTGAACGGGAACAAGTCTTTTGAAGGAAAAGGAGTAACTTTAAATTATGACAAAAAGATTATTCGCGATATGCTCTTTAACTATGCTGATCATCTCGCTGGCGGCCTGCGGCGGCCTGCGTTTTTCCCAGGTATCACCCGAAGCTGCAGATTTTCACCCGCGAAAAATAGCTGTTTTTCCGGTGGAAATGGCCGGAAACGATAAGGAAGCAAAGAGCGCGGTAGAAAAGATTGTGGCAAGAGCGCTGGCGGATAAAAAATGGTTTTCCGGGATAACTGATACGGAGAGTCTAAACCGGCGGCTTCTGGCCAATGAAGAATTACATAAAATAATGGATGATTATCTTTCCAAACTGCGGACGGTTAATTTTTCCGATCCCGATTTAAGCAGAAAAATTGGTGATATCATGGACGTCGACGCCTTTCTGCTGGTCTCCGTTGACAACTGGCAATATACTATGGAGAAGGAAGATAAAGTAGCCAAGGTCGGTTTGGGAATGCAATTATATGAGGCTGCAACAGGCAAATTAATGTGGAAAGCGGGGCACCAAATAACGAAAAGTTACATTCTGATAAAACCTGAGTTGCCCGATGTAGCCCGTGATGTGGTGGAGAAGATGGTCGATTATATGCCACATTGAATTAGAATAACTAGAGGAAGGAGATTAATCATGAAAGAACGAGTACAAAAAGCGATAGATTCCATTCGTCCAAGTCTGCAGGCTGACGGCGGTGACGTTGAACTCGTCGATGTCAGCGCAGACGGAGTAGTTAAAGTAAGATTGAAGGGTGCTTGCAGCGGTTGCCCGATGTCACAGATGACTTTAAAGATGGGAATAGAAAAGATAATCAAAAAAGAAGTACCGGAGATCAAGGAAGTGCTTTCCGTTTAAATGCTGTCCGGCAGTATTTCCGGCGGAAATTATCAGATGAAAAGGAGATCGAGATGGCGTATGTAATTACAGATGACTGCATTGCTTGCGGCTCATGCGAAGATGAGTGCCCAGTAGAAGCGATTTCTGAAGGCGATGACAAATATGTAATAGATCCAAATCTTTGTACTGATTGCGGAGCATGTGCGGATCAATGTCCGGTGGAAGCAATTATCCCCGGAGACGAAAAATAAATTATGTGCAAAAACGGCGGATAAATCCATCGATATCAGGTGGATTTATCCAACGTCTTCCTTCTTATAATTATAAACCGTCCTTACATACTACAATTTAAATTTCTTTTTTAACAAGATTAGTTCCTGTTTTCAGCCGCAGAGTCCCAATCCCGCGCCAGAGCGAGAGGTTTGCATAAATGAATAAATTAATCACCTTCGAGGGTATCGAAGGGTGCGGAAAATCAACACAGATGAAGCTGGCCGCAAGTTACCTGACGGCAAAGAATGTTCCTCTTTTAATCACCCGGGAACCTTCAGGGACTGATATCGGCCGCAAAATCGGCGACATCCTTTTTAACCGCGGTCATCACCATATGTGTGCGGAGACGGAGGCCTTCCTCTTCTGCGCAGCGCGGGCGCAGCATGTCCGGGAGAAAATCATGCCCGCCTTTAATCAGAACAAAGTAGTTTTGTGTGATCGTTTTTCCGACGCCACATACGCCTATCAGGGCGCGGCCCGCGGCCTCAGCATTGAACTTATCAAATTAATCAACGACTACTCGTCGCTGGGCATAAAGCCGGCTTTAACCCTGCTGTTTGATCTGCCGGTGGAAGAGGGGCTGCAAAGAGCGACGGATCGGGATAATCTTTTACCGGATGCTTCAACCGCCGACCGGTTTGAAAAAGAAAGCCTGGATTTCCACAATAAAGTCCGCCGGGGCTACCTGGATATCTTAAAGAATGAACCGGAGCGCTTCCGCCTGATTGACGCGGCGCGTGGTATCGATGCCATTCATCAGGACGTCAGGCAGTATATTGATGAATTTATAGAGTTGTGTAATTGAGAGAAAACCGGTTATGTCTTTCCTTGATATCTACGGCCATGAAAGGCAAATAGCAATTCTGAAAAAAGCTATCGCCCAGAAAAGAGTCGGTCATGCTTATCTTTTTTCCGGAATCAACGGCGCCGGCAAAAGAACTCTGGCGGGCGAGTTCGCCAAGGCGTTAAACTGTGAACGGGCGGATACTTTGCATGATGCCTGCGAAAAATGCTCCTCCTGCCTGAAGGCCCGGCACGCCAGCCATGCGGACATTATTTTTATCGCCGCCGAGGGGCAGTTTATCCGGATCAACGCTATTCGTGAAATTCAGGAGCGGATGAAATTCAAGCCTCTCGAAGGCGGATGGCGGGCGGTAATCATCGACGACGCCGATAAAATGAATGACCACGCAGCCAATGCTCTTTTAAAAACGCTGGAAGAACCCTCGGCCGCAAACATATTAATTCTGGTCAGTTCGAGACCTTACAGTCTGCCGGCGACGATTATTTCCCGCTGCCGGCACATGCGCTTTAATCCCCTGCCGGCAACCGCCGTCTCCCGTTTTCTCGGTGAACAAAGGGGAATGGATCGGCAGAAAGCCTCCCTGCTGGCGGGGCTTTCCGGCGGCTCGGTGGGCCGGGCGCTCGAACTGGATCAGGAAGATATCTCCGCCTACCGAGCGGAGATTATGCAGCTGCTGATGAAGGCAAGAAAGGATGATCCGATCAGTTTACTGAATCTGGTCTCCAATTTCGGCCAGGACAAGAAGAAGATCAAACAGGGGATGGATATAGTCAGCTCCTGCTTCCGCGACGCCCTCATTTTAAAGGAAACTCGCAAAGCGGAAATGCTGCTCAATGCAGATCATCCGTCTTTCATCAATACACTGGCCCGGAGGCTGTCGGGTGAGCAAATTCTGCAGAACATTTTTCTCGTTGCCCGGGCATGGGGAACAATAGAACTCAATGTCAACAAAACATTGACATTGGAAACAATGGCATTTAAACTCAACATTTAATTTAAGTTGAAGGAACATATAGTGTTAACGAACATAATCGGAATCAAATTTAAAATCGAAGGCAAAGTTTACAATTTCAATGCCGGCGATCTTATCCTGCATCGAAATGATCAGGTAATCGTCAATACGGAAAACGGTCTGTCCCTCGGTGTTGTCGTTACCGATGTCAAGAGGTCTGAAGAGGACGAACTGCCGCCTAATCTGAAATCGGTTGTCCGCATGGTCACAGAGGGTGATTTACGGATTAAGGAAGAAAACAAACGGCTGGAAGAGGATGCCAAGAAGTTTTGTCTGGGGAGAATTAAAGACAGGCA
>DAOQVG010000100.1:0-3046 GCA_035341435.1 Smithellaceae bacterium | reverse complement strand
AACGGCTGGAAGAGGATGCCAAGAAGTTTTGTCTGGGGAGAATTAAAGACAGGCAACTGGCCATGAAATTAATCACGGTGGATTATCTTTTTGACCGCAGTAAAATCATTTTTTATTTCACCGCCGACACCAGGATAGATTTTCGGGAACTGGTCAAGGATCTTGTCCAGAAATTCAAAACCCGCATCGAGCTGAAGCAGATCGGAGCGCGACAGGAAGCCAGTATTATCAAGGGAATAGCCATATGCGGTCGGCCTATTTGCTGTGCCGGCATTCTGCAGAACCTGGAACGTGTAACCGTAAAAATGGCAAAGGAGCAGAGTATGTCGCTCAACCCGGAAAAAATATCCGGTTTGTGCGGCCGCTTGATGTGCTGTCTTTCTTTCGAGCGTGAAAGTTACGCCGGCGCCAAAAAAAGTTCGAATGCCTCCAAAGCGGGCGGCAGCGGCAATTCACACAACCCTTCACCTGACGGCAAAAAGATTTCCGCTCCGGGAAAGACAGGCGAAGCCGGCAATTCCGATTCTTCTAACAGTTAACTAAGGAAGGCTTTTATTAACATGTCCGAAACGTTTTATATTACAACACCGATTTACTACGTTAATGCATCGCCGCATATCGGCCATGCCTATACGACAATAGTTGCCGACGTGCTGGCCAGATATCATCGCATGGCTGGTGTGGAGACTTTTTTTGTCACCGGGACCGACGAGCACGGCGATAAAATAGCCGAGGCGGCGCAAAAGGCGGGAATTACCCCGAAGGAATATGCCGACAGCATCAGCGCCCAGTTTCGCAGCCTCTGGCCTGAACTTGCCATAACCAACGATTACTTCATTCGAACAACAGACAAGAACCACATCGCAACCGTTCGTTACATTTTGGAAAAAGTTCATGCGGCGGGCGATATTTATTTCGGCCAGTATGAAGGTTATTACTGCGTCGGCTGTGAACGCTTCTACATGGAAAAGGAACTGGTGGACGGCAAATGCCCCGATCATCAAACGACGCCCGAGCATCGCAAGGAAAGCAATTATTTCTTCCGCATGAGCAATTATCAGAACTGGCTGATTGATTATATCAACGAGCACCCTGATTTCATCCGTCCGGAAAGATATAAAAACGAAGTGCTGGCGTTTTTACGCGAACCTCTGGAGGATCTCTGCATATCGCGCCCCAAAACCCGGCTGGAATGGGGCATTACCTTACCTTTTGATGAAAACTACGTGACTTACGTCTGGTTTGACGCCCTGATTAACTACGTGACGGCGCTGGGTTACCCCGAGGGCGAAAATTTCCGCAAATTCTGGCCGGCGGCCCAGCATCTCATCGCCAAGGATATTTTGAAGCCGCACGGCATCTACTGGCCGACCATGCTGAAAGCGGCGGGCATTGAACCTTACCGTCACCTGAATGTCCACGGATACTGGAATTCCGACGCGAGCAAGATGTCCAAGAGCCTCGGCAATGTCGTCCGCCCCTTAGATCTGAAAGATAAATACGGATTGGACGCTTTCCGCTATTTCCTGCTTCGCGACATGGTGTTCGGACTGGATTCCAATTTCTCCGAAGAAGCTTTTGTGCAGCGGCTGAATTCCGACCTGGCCAATGATCTCGGAAATCTGGTCAGCCGGACGATTACCATGGCCGTCAAATACTGCGACGGCAAGGTGCCGGAGACGAGCGAGGCGAACTATGACGAAAATTTGATTCAAGCCGCCTCGCGCACGGTGGAGGAGATGAAAAGTTGTTTTGCAGAGATGTCTCTCCATAAGGCATTGATGGCTGTCTGGGAGTTCATCAATATCACCAACAAATACATTGTGGAGAAGGAGCCCTGGACGCTGGGAAAAGATCCGGCTGCAAAAGAAAAGCTTATCGCCATTATGTACAATCTGCTGGCATCTCTGCGGGCCGTAGCGGTTCTTATTTCTCCGTTCATGCCGCAGACGGCGCAGAAAATATTGCTTCAGATCGGCGCCGGCGATTCGGAAAAACTCGATCTGAGCGGCCTGCTCGATTGGGGAACATTGCGCGCGGGAAATCCATTAACTCGGGGAGAATCTTTATTTCCGCGCATAGAAAAGGATAAAAAGATGACGACAACCGGGCAGGAAAAACCCGCAATCGATTTAAAACCGGAAATTGACTACGATCATTTCGCCCAGGTGGACTTGCGCGTGGCGACAATTCTGGAAGCGCAGATGGTTCCCAAATCCAACAAACTTGTCAAACTTAAAGTGGATATCGGCGAAGAGAGGACTATTGTCGCGGGCATCGGCAAGGATTACAAGCCGGAAGAACTGGTGGGGAAGAAGATTGTAATTGTAGCCAATTTGAAGCCGGCCAAGTTGATGGGAGTAGAATCGCGCGGCATGCTGCTGGCGACCGACACCGCCGAAGGTCTGACTGTTCTGGCTTTCGACCGTGAACCGAAAACAGGGGCCAAAATTCGTTAACAGCCGCAGGCGATAAGGAATTCAGGCTGAAGAACGAAGGTATTTTTTACCTTCAGCCTTCAGCCTTTTACCTTTTACCTTTAGCCTTGAACCTTGATATCCTATTTCCTTAAAAGTTGATCAAATACGGCAGTTTCAAAGCCATCAACCGCCTGCCCTTTAACATATAAGAACGGAACGGACCTGATGCCGATCTGGGCGGCCAGTCTTTTGTATGTCTTGATGGTTTCATCTACTTGTGCGTCTTTGCAGGCATTCAGCTTTGCATTATTATCCAGTTTTCCCGTCATTACATCGTCAAATGTTTTTGCTTTATTGGCTGAACATAGAATGTGCCGGATCTTCTTTTCCGAACGCAAAGACAGCGGATAGAAGAAGACATAAGTGGTTACGTCTTTCCGGCGGGTAAAATATTTATAAGATTCGCGGCAGTGGAAGCAGTCCGGATCCAAAAACTCTACGACGCTGTTTTTCCCGTTGCCGATTTTCAGAGCATTTTCCAACGGAAGCTTCGCCATTTTCGGCGCCATCTTCTTTAAGTAACTTTCCCGTGTAATGCTGAATCCATCTTTGGTAACTATATTGCC
>DAOQVG010000099.1:0-6575 GCA_035341435.1 Smithellaceae bacterium | reverse complement strand
AGCATTGACGGCGTTTTCGTAATCTTCAAGCCGCGTCCGGTTGGTTGTTCCGACTTCATGCAGAATGGATCCGCTTTTTTGCATAATTTCCGGGATGCGGAATTCGCCGCCGATTTCAATGAGCTCACCGCGGGAAACTATCGCTTCCTTTCCTTCCGCCAGCGTGTTGAGGACAAGCAAAACAGCCGCGGCGTTGTTATTGACAATAAGGGCGTCTTCGCCTCCGGTGAGAGCACATATTAACGAACTTACATGATCGTAGCGTTGGCCACGTTCACCTTTAGCCAGGTCAAATTCCAGGTTGGAATAGCCCCCGCCAACTTCTGCAATTCTTTCGATGGCTTCCGGACAGAGCGGAGCGCGGCCGAGATTGGTATGCAGGATAACGCCGGTGGCATTGACAAGCCTTCGCAAGCTGCAGCGGTATAATCCTTTTATTGATTTTTCCACTTCACGGGCAACCATTGCTGCATCGGGACAGGATTCGGGCGGTTGTTTATTTTTGCCCTTGACGATCTTTTCTCTCCAGTCTTGAACAACCCTTCGGCAGGTCTCTTTAACCAGGTAGCGAGAAGCCAGATTATAAATATTGTGCTTTTCCAGTATCAGAAGAACTTCGTCAATTTTCGGCAGTTTTTTTAAGAGTTCTTTTTTTGCATCATCCATGATTATCCTTAATAAACTATAATTTTACCGGGATGTTCCGCAACAACCTCACCGACAACAGCGGCGTCAACAATTCCTGAGTTCAACATTTTAGCTACAACCTTTTGCGCCTTGTCGCCGGGTAGACTGAAAAACAATCCTCCCGCAGTCTGCGGGTCGAACAGAAGGTCAAACATCCAGTCCGGACAGGTTTCTTCTTTATCGACCTGGTTGAGGCGGAAATTCTTGTTACGGTAGAGACCGCCGGGAATAAGACCCGTTTCCATAAGGTCGCGCACTCCAGCAAAGACCGGGATAGCCGCCGAATTGATGCGTAGACCGACATCGCCGCCTTCAATCATCTCGCAGGCATGCCCTAAAAAACCAAATCCTGTTATATCTGTGCAGGCGTGAGCATCACCTTCGGCGATCATTATCTCACAGGCCTTTTTGTTCAGGCCTGTCATGGAGCGGACCGCCTGATTTATCAGTTCGGGAGATGCTTCTTCGACCTTTATGGCGGTGCTGATAATGCCCGTACCCAGAGGCTTGGTTAAAATCAGTTTATCGCCCACCCTTGCTCCTCGATTGTACAAGACCTTATCCGGATGAATGACGCCGGTTACCGAAAGGCCGTATTTGATTTCATTATCTTCAACGCTGTGACCGCCGACAAGCAATACTCCGGCTTCGCGCATTTTATCCAATCCGCCCAGCAGTACTTCCCGCAGAACACTTTTCTGCATTGTCTTTATCGGGAAACAGACAATATTCATGGCGGTTAAAGGTTTTGCGCCCATAGCATAAATGTCGTTCAATGCGTTGGTGGCGGCAATCTGACCAAACACAAAGGGATCGTCGACGGTGGGGGTAAAAAAATCAACCGTTTGAACAATAGCCAGATCGGCGGCCAGTTTATACACGCCCGCGTCTTCCGCATGTTCGAATCCGGTCAGCAAATTCGGATCCTGAATCAGCGGCAAATCGCACATAATATCGGACAAGTCCCCCGGACCTATCTTACAGGCTCAACCCGCGCTTTGTACTGTTTGTGTCAGGCGAATGCCTTTTTTTTCTTCCATTTTTTTCCTTTATAATAATTATGGAAATTTTGCAGAGTATAATAAGAAGAACATAAATACATGTCAATGAAATCTTGGCGTTTGGAGAATTTACAAAAACAATTTTTCGAAGATGACGCTGTGATTACTTTTTATGTCCGCCGGTTCAGGCTGGCTTAAGGGGATTATAGCGCTTGATAAAATCAACGAATGTTTTATGGAACGGCCGGAAATCGAATTGTCGTTTATAAATTAAATAAAAATTCCTTTCCGGCGAGAGTCCCTGAACGGGAACTTCGAAGAGCAATCCCTGGGAAATCTCCCGTGAAACGGCATAAATGGAAATAACGGTTACTCCCAGCCCCGCAATTACCGCTTCCTTGACCGCCTCGGAACTTCCCAGTGCGCCGCAAATATTAAATTGGGAGAGGCTTACTGATTTTGATTTTTTTAAATGCGCTTCGAATAATTCCCGCGTTGCCGAACCTCTTTCTCTGAGCACAAAAGGTTCCTTTAGTAACTCCGGGAAAGTCACTGCTTTCTTTTTGCACCAGGGGTGAGATTTGGGAACAATCAGAACAAGACGGTCTTTCCACAGTGGTTCCGCCGCGAGTTTATTATTCAGAGGCTTCTTGCCGATGCAGCCGATTTCTACTTCGTTGTCCAAAACCATATTCATCGCCGCTTCACTGTCGGCAGTTTTGATGTATATCCTGGTATCCGGGTTTGTTTTCCTGTAGGAGCTCAAAGCGCGGGGAAGAATGTAATCAGCCGGAATAGTGCTGGCGCTCAAGTAAATATTGCCGCCGGCATTTTTGCCCAGAGCAATGATTTTTTCCCTGGCTTCGTTTCTGAGTTTGATCATGCGCCGCGCATAGTCGTAAATAATTTTGCCCTCGGGGGTTAATGAAATACCGGAGGTGCTTCTGTTGGCGAGTCTCACGCCAAGGTAATCTTCGGCGTTTTTGATATTCTTGGTCAGAGCAGGCTGGGTGAGCAGCATTCTTTTGGCGGCGCGGCTGAAACTTCCCTCTTCAACCAGAGAGATAATGGCTTCCATCTGTTGAATGGTAATGCTTTTGAAATGATCGTTAAACATTTTTCCACCTTTATTTTTTCCCCATACCATACATGACTGGCATCTTCAATAATAAAATATATTCCTAAAAGGAATAGCTATCCGGAGTGTCCAGACTGTAAGCCTTTCTTTTGCCCTTTCGTGCAGATTTTCCCTCATTAAATAAAAATAAGCGCAATCTCTAACCTGCGTAAGTATCTTTTATGTCATATATTTTCAAGGATCGTGCTGAGAAAAGATATAGGTCAAAATTGACAGAATTGACAAGGCGGCCGGCTGCTACTATAAACGATGCCTGTTATTTTTAGCATATCTTTGCGGGGTTAAACTATAAGCACTGACTTATCGTCTTTGCAGATGGAGAAGAAAATGGAAAAGAAGATAAAAATTACAATAGACGGGAAGGAAGTTTTAGCCGGCCCGGAACAGACTATTTTGGAATGCGCCCGCGACAACGGCATATTCATTCCGACCCTTTGCCATTACCAAAAGACAACCAATGTCGGCGCTTGCAGGGTTTGCGTTGTGGAACTGGAAGGCGCCAGGTCGCTTGTCGCTTCCTGCTGCATGCCGGTAAGTCCGAATATGGTTATTCGTACCAATACCAAAGCAGTCCGTGCTGCGCAGAAAATGATCGTTGAACTGCTGTGGTCATCCGGTGATCACAACTGTCTTGTCTGTGAACAAAACGGTCAGTGTGAATTGCAGGATCTGGTATACTGGCTGAAAATCGATCAACCGCGTTTTCCAATCGAAGCTCCCGGTTATCAATTGGAAGAAAACAATAAGATGATTTCCCGCGACATCAACAAATGCATCCTCTGCGGACGCTGTGTTCGCGCCTGCAACGAGATTCAGGTCAATGAGGTGCTGGATTTCTCGATGCGCAGTTCAAAGGCTAAAGTCGGCCCTGCCTTCGATGAAGATTATATCAATTCCTCCTGTGTTTTCTGCGGCGAGTGTGCGCAGGTATGTCCCACCGGCGCCATAACATTCAAGCAGGCAAGATTTGCCGGACGCCCCTGGGAATTGAATAAAGTGCGCACAACCTGCGCATATTGCGGCGTCGGCTGTCAGATGGATCTATTCATCAAGGATAATAAAATCGTCAAGGTCATGGGCAACCGCGAGTATGGCAGCCCCAATCAGGGCAGCCTCTGCGTCAAGGGCAGATTCGGCATGGATTTCGTTTCTCACCCCGATCGTTTAAAGAAGCCTTTGATCCGCTGCAGCAAAAACGAAGAACTGAAAGAAGCCACCTGGGACGAGGCTTTTACGTTCATTGCAGATAAACTTTCGGCGATTAAAAAAACCTATGGTCCGGACAGTATTGCCGGGCTATCTTCAGCCCGCTGCACCAATGAAGAAAATTATCTCTTTCAGAAATTCATGAGGGCGGCTGTCGGCACCAACAATGTCGATCACTGCGCCCGTCTCTGACACTCCGTCACGGTGGCCGGTCTGGCCGCCACATTCGGCAGCGGTGCAATGACAAACTCTATAGACGAAATTGAATTCACAGACCTGATTCTGGCAACGGGCACCAACACCACCGAAAATCATCCGGTGATCGGCGCCAAGGTCAAACGGGCAACCAAGCGCGGCGCGAAACTGATTGTGATTGATCCCCGCGAAATCGATCTGGTCAAATACGCCGATATCTGGCTGCGCCAGAATCCCGGCACCGATGTTGCCGTTATCAACGGAATGATGAACGTCATCATCTCCGAAGGTCTTTATGCCAAGGAATACGTGAAAGACAGAACCGAAGGATTCGACGCGCTCAAGAAGATGGTCGAAAAATACACACCGGAAAAGGTCGAAAAGATTTCCGGCGTGCCCGCGGAAGATTTGAAGAAAGCCGCCCGGATGTATGCCAAGGCAGACCGTGCCAGCATCCTTTACGCCATGGGCATTACCCAGCACATTACCGGAACCGACAACGTCAAGAGCTGTGCTAATCTTTCCATGTTGTGCGGCAATGTCGGTATTGAAGGCGGCGGCGTGAATCCGCTCAGAGGTCAGAACAATGTTCAGGGCGCCTGCGACATGGGAGCACTTCCCAATGTTTATCCCGCCTACCAGCAGGTGGCCAATGAAGATGTCCGTAAAAAGTTTGAAGGCTTCTGGAACGCCAAGCTTTCCCCCAAACCGGGCCTGACCATCATGGAAATCATGGCAGCCGCCGGCAAAGGCGATATCAAAGCGATTTACATCATGGGTGAAAACCCCATGCTTTCAGACCCCGATTTGCACCACGTGAAAAAAGAACTTCAAAAACTGGATTTGATGATTGTTCAGGATCTGTTCCTGACCGAAACCGCCGAACTGGCCGATGTGGTTTTGCCGGTGGCCAGCTTTGCCGAAAAGGATGGAACGTTTTCCAATACCGAACGCCGCGTACAGCGCGTGCGCAAAGCGCTCGACGCGCCGGGTGAAGCCAAAGCCGACTGGGAAGTCATCTGCGGCATTGCCAACAAGATGGGTTACGAGATGAATTACGCTTCCGCCAGGGAAATTTTTGAAGAAGTGGCGAAAGTCACCCCCAGCTATGCGGGCATCTCTTACGAGCGCCTGGAAAAGGGCGGCATTCAGTGGCCCTGTCCCACGCCGGAACATCAGGGGACCAAATTCCTGCACAAGGATAAGTTCTCCCGCGGTCTGGGATTGTTTACCGCCATTGAATACATTCCGCCCGATGAATTGCCGGACAAACAATATCCGTTCCTGCTTTCCACCGGACGCGTCCTGTATCATTACCACACCGGTACCATGACCACGCGTACAAAAGGTCTGACCGAGCGTTATCCCGAAAGCCTGGTGGAAATCAACCCGGCCGATGCCGAAAAAATGGGTATTGCCGAAGGCCAGAAAGTCAAGGTGACCTCAAGACGCGGTACGGTTGAAGCCAAGGCAACCATTACCAAAAAGAGTGCTCCCGGTTCGATCTTCATGAACTTCCATTTCGCGGACGCATCCGTCAACCTGTTGACCAATCCGGCTCTGGACCCGATCGGCAAAATTCCGGAATACAAGGTTTGCGCGGTAAAAGTGGAAGCCGCGTAGCTTTTAAAATATTAATAGAAACAAAGAAAGCTATGCCTCTGAAAAGGGGTATAGCTTTCTTTCTCTAAAGTGTCATTCCCGCGCTGGCGGGCCATGGTGCCCGTCAGGGTAAATCCGGTTTTTTTATTAATTAAGTGTTATGTCCCTTAAATGCCCAATGCCGGCAGACAGGCTAAGGTTTCATCAGTACCATGCCGGTTAAAGTTCCGGTTAAGAGGCTGCCATTAAGCCCGATTTCCGTGGCGGCATAGGCGCTGTTATTGGCCGGTGTAATGCCGTATGGATAGCTGAAGACAGATTTTCCTGTCGTCCAATCCAAGGCTTCAAATGTCCAAAACCCGAATCTTTTTCCGACGCCATAAAACAAGTTGGTCGTCTGACTCATGGTGGGAATTCCATTGGGGATGCTTACCGATTTGTTTACCCAGGCTGTCTTTAATGTTCGTGTCCATGGATCCCATACGAATTTTTCAACACCATAAGGAGCGATTGGCGCAAATCCGGACATCAGAACGCTGATGACTTGATTGTCCAGTGACGCTTTCAACTGGTTATTGACAACCACTGCTCCATAACCCCTGACGCATACAGACTGTTCAGACAATGTTTCTGTCGCGCCGGGGTTACCGAAAGTCACCGGCACCTGTGCGGCAATGCGCCGGCTTTTTGTTCCGGGGATCTGCTGCCAGTCGGCGGGAATCTCGTCGCGCCAGAAAAGAACAAGG
>DAOQVG010000098.1:4777-6580 GCA_035341435.1 Smithellaceae bacterium | reverse complement strand
CCCCGGTTTCAAGTCCTTGATTGCCGGCGCTGTCTTCCCTGTCGGCCTCATTGCCATCGTCCTGACAGGCATGTCTCTCTTCACGGGCGATACAATGCTTATTCCCATGGCTGTCTTTCAGAAGAAAACCACCTGGAGCAAAGTGTTTAACGCCTGGCTTTGGGTCTATATCGGGAATTTTATCGGTTCCCTTTTCTGGGCATACATTATGGTTTTCGGTCCCTTCTGCAAAGGAGGCGGCCCTGAATTAACTGCATTCGGAATAAATGCCATTGGAATTGCAGAAGCCAAAACACTCCCTTACATAGCCGCCGGCACCATCGGGCTCTGGTCCGCATTTTTGAAGGGCATCGCCTGTAACCTGCTCGTAAATGTGGCTATTCTGCTGGCTTTTTCATCAAAAGCCATGATCGGTAAGTTTTTCGGCATCTGGTTCCCCATTATGGCCTTCGTCGCAACAGGATTTGAACACTGCGTTGCCAACATGTATTTCATTCCCGCAGGCATCATGCTGGGCGCCAAGGTCACATGGGCACAATTCATCTGGTGGAATTTAATCCCTGTAACTATTGGAAATATTATAGGTGGATTCATCTTTATCGGCGCAGTTTACTTCTATTCATTCAAAAAAGAGCTGTCCACAATGTCGCCGTCATAATAAACAACCCGGCAAACCAGTATCCTGACCCGAAAAAATGTCGGGGTACTGGTTTGCTCCCCCGACGGGGACTTTTACACACCTTACTGCAAAGCGTCGCGATATTCCGCCAAAACAACTACTAAGTAAATTCAACCCTAGGTTCATGCTCTCGTCTTGTCCGAAGAAAAGAAGACGGGTGGGATCTTTCATTCATAATATTTAAAACCTTCTGCAAATAAATCTTTAATACAACAGCATATACTTGTCAGTAATTCCTTTCTAAAAATCTTTTAATCCGTTCACACAAAAATTATATGTCGGATTCTGCTAAATAGACCTTGCCAGAGGCATATTTTTTATGTATAAAGCCCCGTTTGTTTGCGACATTATAAGAACTTTTTACCGTTATTCATACAAATGTTTTTAGAGTGTCACAAGTTCATTTTTAGCCTTTTAGGAAAGGAAAGGGAGGAGTTAGTTATGGCTAATGAAAATTTGGAAACTAAGCGATGGGGGATCGCCGCAGCCGCCGTTATCATTCAGCTTTGCCTGGGTACGGTGTATGCCTGGTCCGTTTTTAAGAATCCTTTGATGAAGATGCACGGATGGGACGGCAAAAGTGTTCAGCTTACCTTCATGCTGCTCATGGGAATTATTGGATTAGCCGCCGCTTTTGGTGGTACTTTGGTTGATAAAAAAGGTCCCCGTATTGTGGCCACGATCGGCGGCATCCTTTTTGGCCTCGGTACTTTGCTGGCGGGTTACGCCGACCAGACTGGAAGCATTACGCTTCTTTATCTTGGTTTTGGCGTCATTGCCGCTCTCGGAAATGGTTTTGGTTATGTCACTCCGATCGCTACATTGATTCGCTGGTTTCCTGATAAACGCGGTCTGGTAACAGGACTCGCCGTTATGGGTTTCGGCGCAGGTGCTTTTTTTATGGGAAAAATCGCCCCGATCATGATCAAGTCCTTTCAGCAGATTGATCCTACCGGAAAATTGATCACCTCCGGTGTATCGACAACCTGGTATATCTGGGGTGTGATATTCCTTATCCTTGTTACCGGATCGGCACAGTTATTTAAGAATCCTCCGGCTGGTTGGCTGCCTGCCGGTTTTAAACCAGCCTCTACCAGTACATCTGCTTCTGATTCTTTCACTTT
>DAOQVG010000098.1:0-4767 GCA_035341435.1 Smithellaceae bacterium | reverse complement strand
CCCCAATGGTGGATGCTTTGGGCCATGCTGTGTTTGAACGTTTCCGCGGGTCTTGGCCTCATTTCCCAGCATTCTCCGCTGGCTCAGGATATTTATAAAAAGACTATGGGGCTGACGGGGACTCTAACCCCTGAACAAATCGCCACTGTCGCCGCCGCCGGCGGCGCCGTTGTCGCCTACGCAGCAATATTCAATGGTCTGGGACGACTTTTCTGGGCTAAAATATCAGACAATATCGGTCGTAAAATGGTTTTCATGATCATGTTTGCCACTCAGGCGGTTTTGTACATCCTGATCGCTAAAGGTTTTGTTGCAAGCTACATTCTTTTCATGGTTGTATCCTGTTACCTTTTGGCCTGTTACGGCGGCGGCTTTGCTACCATGCCCGCTTTTGCCGCCGATGCCTTTGGTCCGGCCAATATTGGTAAGGTATATGGTTTTATGCTGACCGCATGGAGTGCCGCCGGTCTCATCGGCCCTTATGTATTTGAAGTTTTCAAACCTCAAGCGCTGTACATTGCTGCGGGCTTGCTTATTGCGGGCTTCTGCGTCGCGCTGGTTTACAAAGCACCATCAGGTAAAAAAGCATAATTTTTTATAAGAAACAGGTATTAAGCCCCTTTCGTTTTCAATTTCGAAGGGGGCTTTTCTTTGTCTGATTAATGGCGACAATTTACTTTATAATGTTTTTAAGCTTGTTTGATCTGCCTTCACCTTGACACTTCTTTCCCATCTGTTTATAGTTTAATCATGAATATTGTTGGAATTGATATAGGCTCCGTAGCATTGTCGCTGGTGATAATGGATGAAAAGAAAACAATAATTACTTCATCCTATCAGTTTCATCATGGTGCCATCAGCGAAACTCTCCGCTCCATGCTGAGCGGTATTGATTTCAGCCTTCTGGGCGGCATGGCCATGACTCTTTCCGGCCCGGAAATTTTGCACAACATCTCCCGCTACGACCCGCAAATAGCGATAATTGCCGCCGTCAAGCACTATCACAGCGAGGTCGGCAGCATTCTCTTTGTCGGCGGTGAAAATTTCGGACTGATCACCTTCAACGAAGAAGGTGATTATGAGCGCTATCGATCCAACTCTTCCTGCGCCGCCGGCACCGGAAGTTTTCTTGACCAGCAGGCCAGAAGATTAAATCTGAAAAGCATCAACACATTAAGTGCAATTGCTTTCTGCAACAAGGAGAGTACTCCCAGGATCGCCACACGCTGCTCCGTCTTCGCCAAAACCGATCTGATTCATGCTCAGCAGGAAGGTTATTCCATAGGCCAGATCAGCGATGGACTCTGCGAAGGTCTGGCCAAAAATGTCATCGACACGCTTCTGCCGGATCAAAATGTTCGTACACCGTTGATTCTTGCCGGCGGCGTGTCCATGAATCAGGCGGTGGTAAAGCATATTCGCCATCTGCTGGATGTAAAACCGGTAATCGGCAAATACAGTCATCTTTACGGCGCCATCGGCGCCGCCCTGCTTTATCTGGAAGAATTGCCGCCGCAGAAGCTCTCTTTTACAAGCTGGGATGAGCTCTTTGTCGATGACAAAAAGGAAAAAATTTACGGCTATCCGCCGCTGCAATTATCATTGTCCTCATACCCTGATTTTACCGGTCACGAAAATTATCTCTACACACCCAAACAAAACGGCGGCGGCATCGAAATCGACGTCTACCAACCATTGAAAGCAACCGAAGAGTCTTATCTCGGCATCGACATCGGCTCCACCAGCACCAAAGCCGTCATCATAAATGAAAATAACGAAGTATTGACCGGCCTCTACACTTTGACCGCAGGCCGGCCGCTCCAGGCTGTGCAGGCGCTTTTTGAGGCCATTGAAGACATTTCCTTCAAGCACAACTGTACTTTCCGCTTCCGCGGCGTCGGCACCACCGGTTCCGGCCGGAAGTTCATCGGCCGGATTATCAACGCTGATCTGATGATCGATGAAATTACGGCCCACGCCCGCGCCGCCTATGAACTGGATCATGAAGTTGATACCATCATCGAAATCGGCGGACAGGATGCGAAATTCACGAACATGACCAACGGAATGGTGACTTCCTCCGTCATGAACAATGTCTGCGCCGCCGGAACCGGCTCTTTTATCGAGGAGCAGGCGCTGAAACTGGGCGTGCCGCTTACCGAATATGCTTCCCGCGCCATCAATTCTCCGGCTCCCGTTTCCAGTGACCGCTGCACCGTTTTTATGGAACGCGACATCAACAACTACCTCACGGAAGGCTATACCATCGAGGAAGTGCTGGCCAGCGTTCTGCATTCGGTTTGCGAAAATTACCTGGCAAAAGTAGCTGTGGAAGCCAACATCGGCACGAGAATCTGCTTTCAGGGGGCCACTGCCCGCAATAAAGCGCTCGTCGCCGCCTTTGAATACCGGCTGAAAAAACCGATCTTCGTATCCCCCTTCTGCCATTTAACCGGCGCTCTGGGAAGCGCATTGATCACGGCGGAAACAAGGGTGCAGAGTTCTTCTTTCCGGGGGCTGTCTTTATATAAAGAAGCAATCCCGGTCGAAAATGAAATTTGTGAACTGTGCAATAACAACTGCAAAATAAACAAAGTGACAGTCCAGGGCGAAACGGTCGCCTTCGGTTTTCTTTGCGGCCGCGACTATGATACTAAACAATATGTCGGACCGACAAAGAAGCAGTATGATTTGATCAAGGAAAGAAACAAGGTTTTTTCGGCAGCGAAAAAGTCCATCAGGGATAAAGCGCCTTTAAAAATCGGTATTCCTGCGGCGCTTTATCTGGCGGAGGAAATGCCCCTCTGGAAACATTTTTTTAATACGCTCGGCATTGAAACCGTCAGCGGCGACAACTTCAAGAACGCCGTCAAATCCGGCAAAAAGCTGGCAGGAGCGGAATTCTGCGCCCCGATGGACGCTTTTTTCGGCCATGTGCAATATCTCGTTGACAAATGCGATTATATTTTTCTGCCCGTTTATCTGGAAGCCCGGGACTCGAAGCAGGACGCCTATCGCTATTATTGTTATTATACCCAGTTTGCGGCAACGCTCGCCTGCGGCATCAAAAGCCTGCATTTAAAAAACAAGGCGATCATGCCTGTAATCGATCACCGTTCGTTCGCTTCCAAAATCGAACTATTCACTCTGCTCAAACCCATTTTAAACAGCAACTACTGGGAAATATTCAACGCCTATGAAGCGGCGCTCTCTTTCTACAATGAAAGGCGCAGCAATCTGCCCAATATCTTTGATCGTGAAATAATCGGCGGCACCGATGTTAACGTCGCTCTGCTCGGCAGGCCCTATTCTATTTTGCAAACTTCAATGAATAAGGGAATCCCTGACATCTTCAGCAATTTGAACATTAAAACATTTTATCAGGACATGCTGCCGCTGCATCGTGAAGACACGTCTGAAATAGATCCGCTGCTGATGCGGCTGCACTGGAACTACGCCGCCAAAATTCTTCAGGCGGCGCTCTTTGTTGCGCGCATGCCCGGACTGTATCCGGTTTATATTACTTCCTTTAAATGCAGTCCGGATTCTTTCGCTATCGAGTATTTCAAACGGATCATGGATAAATACGGCAAACCTTATCTTATTCTCGAACTGGACGAACATGATTCCAAGGTCGGCTACGAAACAAGGATTGAAGCGGCCATCCAGTCATTTCGCAACCACTATAAAGACAAATCACCGCACACCAAACCGGCTCACTTTTTATCGCTCAATTCCGAACATGTCACGAAACTCAATGGTAAAACCCTGCTCTTTCCCTGTTTTGATCCGCTCAACGCCAAACTTATCGAAGCGGTTCTTATCAAAGAAGGCGTTGACACCCGGATGGTGCCGCTCACGGAAAAGACGATACAGTGCGGACTCCGAACAAACAAAGGACAGTGTATTCCCGTTAATATCATCGCCCAGGGTTATATTGATTATATCAAAGACAATCTCCTTGATCCGGCTCAAACAGCCGTCTGGTGTTTTGAAAGCCACGTTCCCTGCAACATCAGACTGTATCCCCAGTTGATCAAAGGAATAATGGAAGCTTCGGGCGGCGGCATGGAAAAAGTGGATGTCTATGTCGGCAATCTCAGTATGAACGATATTTCCATTCAGGCTTCCATTGAAGCCTACTTTGCCTACATGTTCGGCGGCATGCTGCGCAAAATCGGCTGCAAAATCCGTCCTTACGAAAAAGAAAAAGGCATGACCGATAAAGCTGTCACCGAAGCTCTGAACATTTTTTACAACACATTGCTCGGCGGCCGAAACAAAGATGATGATTTGGCGAAAGTCATCGGCATGTTTAAAAAAATTGAAACTATACCTGCTAAGCGCCCCAAGGTAGCCATCTTCGGAGATCTATACGCCCGCGACAATGATGTCTTTAATCAGGATCTCATTCACTGTATCGAAGAATACGGCGGCGAGGTGATTACGACGCCATTTAACGAGTTGGCCAAACTGGTTGCCGACCCTTACATCCGACGCTGGTTTCATGAGGGGCTGTACATGGATGCTTTATTCACCAAAACTATAATGACCTTAGTCGGCCAGCTGGAAAAAAACTATTATAAATCATTTAATGAACTGCTTCATGAAACCGCTTTGGATACTGATTTTGATTATAAGGATATTTATGACAATTTCGCCGTTAAAACGCAACATTTCGGCGAGTCTGTCGACAATCTGATTAAGATTACCGCGCTGATTAAACGTCATCCCGACATATCGCTTTTCGTCCAGACAAATCCCGCT
>DAOQVG010000097.1:0-6589 GCA_035341435.1 Smithellaceae bacterium | reverse complement strand
TCTACGCCGCCAGTGGCACGGATGTTAAAACCAGCATCATCGGCGGCAGGATCGTGATGAAAGACAGGCAGTTACTGACAATTGACGTGAAGCGCGCCATGAAAAACGTCCGCACCATCGCCGCCGGCATCAAGAGCGGACAGGAGAAACATCCAGGTTAAGAGAATGTGTCATAATAGCTGATTGTCATTGCGAAACGCCTCTCAGGCGTTGTGGCAATCTAATATTTTCAAGATCTTACGAGATTGCTTCGCTCATTGTATTCGCTCGCAATGACATTATGACACAGTCTCCGGGGTCAGGGAGTGGTTGTCGCCGCGACATCATCATTGATTGATAAATGGAATTAGAATCAGACTTTATCGTACTCGGCAAAAATCATGGAAAATACGGCGCGCCCCTGTGTAGCGGAGCGCAGGTCTGTGGAATAACCGAACATGGCTTTCAACGGTACTTTGGCTTTTACTTCGCTGATATTAGCTTTGGGAGTGATCGCCTGAATTTCACCTTTGCGGGTATTAATATCGCCGATGACATCCCCCATGAATTCGCTGGGAGTTATAATATCCACCAGCATTATCGGCTCGAGCATTATCGGCTCCGCCTGATTGCAGCCGTCGCGAAAGGCCGTCGCCGCCGCAATCTTGTAACCCTGCAGAGATGACTCGCCATCCTTGAAAGAACCGCCGATGATTCCCACTTCGACGTCAATCACCGGATAACTGCTTTTCACTCCGCTCATCAAGGATTCGTTTATACTGTCGACAATGGCCCCATGGAATTCCACCGGAATTGCCGCCGGATCAAGCTTGTTGATGACAGCATTGCCCGAACCGCGCTTGCAGGGTGTCAGCGACAGGCGAACATGCCCGAAATGCTTCTTATCCCCCAGTTCCTTTTCAAAGACTCCATCGATTTCAACATGCCTGGAAATTGTCTCCCGGTAGACCACCCGCGGCTTGCCGACGTTTACCTGGGCATTGAATTCCCTTTTCAACCGGTCGACGATAATTTCCAGATGTAATTCGCCCATCCCGGAAATAACGGTTTGCGCCGTCTCGTCGTCATATTTTACGCGCAGGGTCGGGTCTTCCTGAACCAGCTTGGCCAGGGACGTCGTCAGCTTTTCCTGGTCGGCCGGTGTTTTTGCTTCTATGGCCTGATTGATCACCGGCTCGTAAAATTCGATCTGCTCCAGCATAATCGGATGTTTTTCATCGCAGAGTGTATCTCCGGTTGTTGTTTCCTTCAAGCCCAGCACAGCGATTAACTCGCCCGCCGCCGCTTTATCAATCCGTTCTCTCTTGTTGGCATGCATCCGCAAAAGGCGGGCTACCTTCTCCTTCTTTTGTTTTTCAATATTGTAAAGCTCATCGCCCGCATTGATATAACCGGAATAAATCCGCAGATAAGTAAGCTTGCGTCCTTCCTCCATTACAATCTTAAAGGCCAGCGCCGCCAGCGGTTCCTTTTCGGAGCTGTGCCGGACTTCTTCGTTTTTTGTCAGCGGGTTTACCCCTTTAACCGGTGGAATGTCATCCGGCGAAGGCAAAAAATCAATTATGGCGTCCAGCACCGGCTGAACACCTTTATTCCTTAAGGCAGTGCCGCAGAGAACCGGAACAGCCTGCAGCGAAAGAGTGGCTTTTCTCAGAGCGGCGATAATTTCATCGACCGGGATATCTTCACCGGCCAGATATTTTTCCGCCAAATCATCGTCCATATCGGCAAGATGTTCAATTAATTCATCTCTTTTAGCCCTGGCCTGTTCGGCGAATTCCTGGGGTATCTCCTGAATAGTAAAATCCATCCCCTGAGTTTTTTCATCCCAGGTTATAAATTTTTGATTGATTAAATCAATGGCTCCCCGAAAATTGTCTTCACTTCCGGCGGGAATCTGAACAGGCAACGGGACTGAAGTGAAACGTTCGCGCATCATTTGTACCGCGCCGAAGAAATCCGCCCCTACCCTGTCCATTTTATTAATAAAAGCTATTTTCGGAACGCCGTATTTATCCGCCTGGTGCCAGACCGTTTCGGATTGCGGCTCGACGCCGCCGACGGCGCAAAAGACGACAACGGCGCCGTCCAGCACCCGCAGCGATCTTTCCACTTCAATGGTGAAATCAACGTGGCCGGGAGTATCAATGATATGAATTTCGTGATTTTTCCAGGCGCAGGTAGTTACCGCGGAAGTAATGGTAATCCCCCTTTCCTGCTCCTGAGGCATCCAGTCCATAACCGCTTCGCCGTCATGAACTTCGCCCATCTTGTAAGACTTGCCGGTATAAAAAAGGATTCTTTCCGTAACTGTCGTTTTGCCTGCGTCAATATGGGCGACTATGCCGATATTACGGATGCGGGACATTTTTGTTTTCGGTGCCATAAGAAGATTAACTTTTCTCCTCTTTCGAGGGTGCAAACAGCTCGCGATCAGGATCAAATGCTTTTTTGGTGGAAATATGACCTTTAATTGAGGACAGTTCCTTGCCGTCAATTAATATTTTAACTTTTTTAACGCCGGCGACGTTTTCCGTCACAGAATTGGTCAAAGAATAAATTGTCGCCATCTCGGCGGTTGAGCCGCCCGGATGAAGCTTGGTTAAGTTCTTGGAAAAGCTGATTAAAGCCGTCTCTTCATCAACCTTGACATCCTTTACGCTGACGCCTGCGGGAAAGGTATTGACCAGCTTGGTCTTGGAGCCCTCCAGAAGAGCCTTCGTAATTTCCTTAACCTGCTGGTCGGCTTCATCGGTCACAAACACATATCTTTTTTCCGGCTTTAAAAAGCGTTCCTGGGTATCGGAAAAATAAACTGTCACCAGACGTTTTTCTTTCTTTTTTGCGGCGTCGACATCAACCGGAGGAAAGATCATATTAAAAATCATCACAAAGAAAATTATCAGCAGGACGGCTATTCCTCCCATGATCAGAGAAAAATAAAATACCCTCGTTGATTTCTTCTTTTTTTTATCCTGAAGTTCTTCGAAGCGACGCTGTCTTTTTGTAGCCATAAAACTTAACTCCCTCAACGGAAAAACTTGGCCAATCTAGGGCATTTTTTTTTTGCTGTCAAGCAGAACAAGTATAAAAAACAGGTTGGCGAACAAACCATATTTTCCGTTTGAAATTAATTATTTTCCCTGTCCGCTTCTGAGTTGGGCCAGCTTGTCTTTATCCAGAAAATACCTGCCGTTGGGGGTCTTGACCACGATACCGTCGGCAATCAAAAGATTGAGGGCTTTGGGTCTTATATTACCCGTACCCACACGAAAAATATTTTTGCGTTCGTCCTGTATTTTAAGTGCTTTGCTTGCTTTGAAAGCACGGGCTTCTTCCAGCTCCGCAATAATCCTTAAACACGTATTCCGCACACCCCATCCTCCCGCATACAGGGCAAGCAGAACAAAGACGATAAAAGCTACAGTCAAGAGCAGCATCTGTAAATAAAGCGGCATATTATTGTTTCTCCAAAAGAATTAAATTTTTTTCTGCTGTGCTTATTGAACATCCGTGTACATCGACAGAACAAGGGGTTGCAACCCCTTGTTCTCCGTTCATGCCCCTTCCACGATGGCGATTTCTTCCGGTGTCAGTCCATACAACTCATAAACAAGTTTGTCAATCTGCCGGTCAGTGGCGTCAATCTGCCGCTGGAGGAGCGTCTGCTCATGACTCGTTTTAGCCTCCGGCAATTGCTTGTTCAGTGTTAGCATTTGTTCGACGAGTTGCACCATTTTATCGTGACAAGCTTTGTCCGCTCTTGGTATTGGAAACTGCATGATGTCACGAATCATGATTTGAGGAAATGTGTCATCTGCAGAGATTTGGAATTTTTTTTTGAAATACCAGCCAATAAAATGCGAATTGAGAATGCCAAGCAGAAATTCATATTTACAAGGCATACCGGACCTAACTTTGAGAACATGTAATAAAGTGTTGCAGTAAGAAGTCTCGGGAATATAGGTGGCAATCAAAGTGTTCCCTATAATTTTCCTTATAAGAATTTTCTCCCCCTTAAAATTTTCTGAATCTCTTGGTGCGGCAAGCCATTTCCCATAGTTAAGCCAGTTGTTCTTCTCCCATAATAGTGAATACCGTCCGATATGTTTGCCATCGAAAAATGGCAGAAAATTATCATTTTTCTGATTTTCAGACGTAAAGGGTTTTGTATCGCGTGTTGTAATTGTCTGTGGGGGTTGACCTTTGCCTACTTCATAAACCTTGATGCCCGAAAACATCTCCGCAAAGTCTGAAATAAATCGGCAATTATTTTCAACCTTAATAATAATTTCCGATTCAACATAGTCACTATGAATATTAAATGACTTCTGCTTATGCCAAATGCTTGTTGAAATACGAAATTCTCGATCCGGTTGAGAAATCTTGTTTATCGTAGATTTCTTGTTGAAATTTCTGATGAGTACTTCCGATTCGTGGAAGGTCTTTGATTCATATTCCTTTTCTGTAAAGAGAAGTGTTGTATCAACAGTTGCAGCAGAAAAAACTTTTGCTGGTAAGGCCACAATCTCACGTAACTTGGTGTTTTGAAGGAGATATGCGCGTAATGATTGTGTAAACCCCAGATTAAGATATGTGTCTGGAATAATATAACCAAATTTTCCACCTTTATTTAACAGCGAAATTGCTCTTTCAACAAAAAGCAAGTAACTTTCATAATTGCCCTCAGAAATATTAAAAGATTTTTTTAAATAGGTTTTTTCAAATGCGCTGAATGACGCCCCGTACGGCGGGTTTCCGATCACCGCGTCAAATCCACCCGCATCAAATATCTCCGGATACTCCGTCCACCAGTCAAACACGTTAATCCGGAGCCTCTCTTCATCGTCCAACATGCTCATTTGCCTGCCTTCATAGAAATCCGGGCCGATGAGCGAATTGCCGCATTTGATATTGCCGCCCAGATTCGGCAGCGCCCGTTCATGAAAGAGTTTATATTGCTGATTCAGGGACTCGCCGGTTTCACCTTCCAAAACTTTGAGCAGAAGAGAAAGCTTGGTCACCTCCACGGCCTGGCTGTCGATGTCCACGCCGTAAATGTTGTTCAGCAGTATCCTTTTGCGTTCGGCGGTAGTCAGATGCCAGGCATCGCCGGCCCCCTTGTATAAGGTCGGCTTTTTGGCTTGGGCGTGTTTGTCCGGGTTGTTTTCCGCATACCATTGCAAATGCCAGTCGAGCAGATATTGAAAAGCAACGATCAGAAACGATCCCGAACCGCAGGCCGGATCGAGAATCCGCAAGCTTTCCGCTTTCTTCGGTGTTTTCCCTTCCAGAAGTCTGCCCACGGTGTTTTTAACAATGTAATCCACAATGTACGTGGGTGTATAAAAAACACCTCCCGCTTTTTTGACTTCCGGCTTGTCTTCCACCACGGCGCGGTGATCGCCGGTCAGGCGAATGACCTTGCCTAAAAATTGCTCATACACCTGCCCCAGGATATCGGCGGGCAGAACTGAAAATTCATAAGGAGATTCGGGGTAATAGAGACGCTTCAGAATATCTTTGAGAGGTCTGTCGTCAATCTTCAGCGCCATGGTCAGGTTATCCGGCGGTTCGGCTTCATCTCTTTCGTGGCGAAAATGAAACAGGCCGGAGTTGTAACGGTCGTCAGCCCTGTAAAAGACTTCCTGCAGACGGGCATATGTGTTTTGACCGTTGCCCAACCCGCGCAGACTCCCGTATTCT
Source organism: Smithellaceae bacterium (assembly GCA_035341435.1). Taxonomy (GTDB): domain Bacteria; phylum Desulfobacterota; class Syntrophia; order Syntrophales; family Smithellaceae; genus MVRV01. The sequence continues at coordinate 883 of DAOQVG010000097.1, read as the reverse complement.
TCGATGCCGCGGTCTTCGGCAATGCGCAAAAAAATGATGCGGTCGATGGTGCGCTGGACGCAGTCATTCAGTTCGCGCACGCTTACGGTGTTGCGCAGAGCTATGTTTTTCGCCAGCATGTCACGCCAGCTTTCAATTTCCTTCAGAAAGGCGCTGTCCACCTCGGCAGTGCCCCGTTTGGCCTTGTTGGATTCGGCATATTTGTCAAAAGAACCTTTGAGGATGGCGTCTTTTCCAAAGATACCGGTAATTTCGTCGAATTTTTCGGCGTACTGCCGCCAAGTATAGTATTTGATGCGTGCTTTTGAAGCATTGTCGCTCTGATCCGGCTTGATGCGGCAGTCATAGACGGCAAATTCTTCAAAATCGGTGACGATGGAAAGGGGTAGTTTGGCTGACCACGCGTAGCGGCGCACCTGGTAGGCGGGAGCCGGAGTGTCCTTGATGTTGACGGAGGGCTTTTTCGCTTCGATGAAAAACTTGCGCTGCCCGCCGATGCGGAAGGAATAGTCCGGCGCCTTGGAGATGCCGCCGACTTTCACCGCATCCTCATGAATTACATCTTTGTAAGCTTCGGCATTACCCTGGGTGTTATTGACATCCCAGCCCATCGCTTCAAAGAAAGGGTCGATGAACTCACGCCGAACCTGCGTTTCGTTGTAAAAACCGGATTTGTAGGCGTCAATATTGCGATCAAAACGTGCGATCAGATCGAGAATGACTGGGGGCGCGGGCATCATTATTCCTTTATCAGTGACGTGAATTCGTTTATTGTATCTTCAGAGCAGCTCATGCGTAGAACAAGGGGTTGCAACCCCTTGTTCTGTCTATAATTCCATTTCTAAATCAATGATGATATCGCGGCGGCTAGGAGGAGGCGACG
>DAOQVG010000096.1:0-6593 GCA_035341435.1 Smithellaceae bacterium | reverse complement strand
ATGGTCTGCTACTTTTCGTTGCCGCCGGCAGTAAAAATTCTCGACCTGAAAAATGATTTCAATCGCATCAGTGATGAATACAATATCGATATACGCTTCGACGCGGTGATCAGTAAGTAGCTCTATGATGAAAACAAAACAACACTCTCCGGAAAAGAACCTGCGACCAATTGTTGAAATAGCCTCGTCTATCGGACTGACGGAAAATGACTTGGAATTATACGGCCGTTACAAGGCCAAAGTCCGGCTCGAAGCAATCCGGCGGTTTTCCCGCCGCAAGGATTCGGCCTTGATTCTGGTATCGGCCATGACGCCGACGCCGGCCGGTGAAGGAAAGACGACCGTGTCCATCGGTCTTGCGCAGGCACTGGCCAAAATTGGCAAGTCAACCATCGCCGCCCTGCGTGAACCATCCCTGGGACCGGTATTCGGCATCAAAGGCGGGGCAACCGGCGGTGGACTTTCCCGCGTTCATCCGGTTGACGACATCAACCTCCATTTTACCAATGATTTTCCGGCAGTGGAAAGCGCACACAATCTGCTTTCCGCAATTGTCGACAATTGCGTTTTTCATGGCAATCCCCTCAATATTGATCCGCGCAAAATCACCTGGCGCCGGGTCCTCGACGTCAACGACCGTTCGCTGCGGGATATCGTCATAGGTCTCGGCGGGTCCACCAACGGCGTTCCCCGCGAAACCGGATTTGACATTGTCCCTTCGAGCGAAATCATGGCTATTCTCTGCCTGTCACGTTCCTACGAAGAGCTGAAAGACAAGATAGGAAAGATTCTGGTCAGTTTTACCTACGATGACCAGCCGGTGACTGCGAGTCATCTGAAAGTGGAAGGCGCGGTCACGGCGCTATTGAAATACGCACTTTTGCCTAATTTGGTCCAGACTACGGAAGGCGTGCCGGCTATTATTCACGGAGGCCCTTTCGCCAATATCGCCCAGGGAACAAGCAGTATAATGGGCACCGATCTGGCGCTGCGGCTGGCGGACTATGTGGTCACTGAAGCCGGGTTCGGCTTTGATCTCGGCGCCGAGAAATTCTTCGATATCGTGGCGCCCTACGGCAATTTGAATCCCAAGATCGTTGTACTGGTGGCCACCGTCCGGGCGCTAAAATATCACGCCGGCATCAGCCGCGAAGAGCTGCCTGAACCGAACGCCCGCGCGGCTGTGCTGGGCATGGCGAATCTCCGCAAGCACTACAACAATATCGATAAATTTAATGTTCCCTGTATTGTCGCTTTAAATCGTTTCCCTACCGATACTGATGAAGAAATCAAAGCAGTTATAGAAGCTGCCGAAAATGAAGGGATGAATATCGCTCCGGCGGACATCTTCCGGCTGGGAGGCGAAGGCGGTTTGGAACTGGCACAAAAGACTATACAACTGATCGCCGACACCCCGGGAGCATTTAAACCGCTCTATGAATGGGATTTGCCGGTGGAAGATAAAATATTTAAAGTAGCCAGCGAAATTTACGGCGCCGTTTCCATCGATTACCAGCCGCAGGCCAAACGCAATCTCGATCTAATTAAAAAAATCGGCTACGACAAGCTGCCGGTCTGTGTTGCTAAAACCCAGCAATCTCTATCTGACAACCCCAGTCTACTGGGTCTGCCCAAGAACTTTATAGTTACCGTGCGGGAAATTAAAGTCGCTTCCGGCGCCGGCTTCCTGATTCCCATTACCGGTGAAATCCTCAGAATGCCGGGTCTTGCCAAATTTCCCGCCGCTTACAATATTAACATCGATAATAACGGCATTATCACCGGAATTGTATAGAACAGGAATCAAAAGCACGCGTCAGTCTGGCGAAAAGCATTTTACCGCGACACGGCCTTTTTCGTCCAAGACCACACCTTCTTTGGCCAGCAGTTCTTTTTTCATCATAATTCCGCCGCCGTAGCCGCCTGGAGAGCCATCAGCCCGAACCACGCGGTGACAGGGAATAATTAACGGAAATGGATTTTTGGCCAGAGCGGTGCCGACGGCGCGCGCAGCTTTGGGAGAGCCGATTTTTTTCGCCAATCCCGAATAAGTGGCGATTTCGCCCCGCGGAATTTTAGATGTTTGTTTTAGAACTTTGGCGGAAAATTCTGTGAGTTTTGCCAGGTTCAAAAGAGAATAATCAAAATTGACCTTCGACCCGGCATACAAGCCTGCAATCCGTTCGGCAATATTGCCGGGAACATTCCGCTCGGTCATCCCGGTTGCAGAACATTCTCTTTTGATCCGCGCAATCAATTGATTACGTCGACAAGGCAGAAAGATCTTTTCTATCAGCGGCTTATTTTTTGAAAACCGCCAAGTAATCCCTATACTCTCTTTTTTTACGTCAACAATTGCATAGTACATTTTTTATCGAGATACCGCACAGGAACATCTATACCTCCCGCAGTATCGCCTGCAGAGTTCCTTCCGGCATATCTCCGGGATGGTTCGGAATTGTTATGTATTTATCCGTATATTTATTATACCAGATTTCATGGCTTGAGGCTGCATGTTTTTCAAACATAAATCCAAACGCCCGAAGACTTTCAACAATATCCCGATAGCGGAAACCGGCCAGTTTACCCATTTACAAACTCACTATCAGCGGATAATCAAAAGATTGGGCTATTTCTAAGAACTTTACCTTTCCGGAACGTTCACCCCTTGCCTCTATAAGTTTCCGGGCTATGTCCCTGGCAATTTCCAGCACCTCGGCAACTGTCCGCCCCTGGGCAATAAGTCCGGGCAGGTCTCTTGATGTGGCCAGATAAAGACCTTCCGGCAACCTCTTTATATGAATTTTGATTATCTTTTCCATCTGCGACCTTCCGCGATAAGGATGTTGACTTCTTTATATCGACCAGGTCTTAAAAAAACTTGAATAAATCTAAAGGAAACAACTGATAATTTAAATGATCCAGCAAAATTCTGGCTCCGATGGCCATCAAAACAAGGCCGCCGAATATCTCCACTTTCCTGCCGAACAATTTCGCCAGTGCTTTGCCGAAAACCATGCCGACCGCCGTCATGCCAAAGCAGACAACACCAATAATAACCGACGGAAATAATATGGATGCCTTTAATACAGAGAAACTGAAACCGACGGCCAGGGCGTCGATGCTTGTGGCGATGGAAAGCATCAAAAGCGGCCAACCGCGCGTCCGGTCTTCCTTTTCCTCTTCTTCTGCTTCTGCCAGCCCCTCCCGGATCATTTTCCCGCCGATAAAAACCAACAAGCCAAAAGCGATCCAGTGATCATAATCGGCAATAATATCGGCCACCGTTGCACCGGCCAGCCAACCCGCCACAGGCATGGCAAACTGAAAAAGGCCGAAAGAAAGGGAAAGACGCCAGACCGGCATCCAGGATTTCTTGTTGTTGGCCGCCCCGATTCCGATCGCCACGGAAAACGCATCCACGCCCAACGCAATAGCCAGTAAAATAATAGTCGCCAGACTCATATCCAATTAGTTTTCCCAGACCAGCATTTAATCATGACTTTTTTCGTTCCAGAGGAGCACGGAGTACGCCGGAACGGGTTGTTGCCCGAATCTCTTCGCCGCTCGATATCATCTTTGATGGGGAAAGGAAACAAGAATAAATTCATCCCGCGACCACCCCGCATTTAAAAGACCGGCAACGGCAAGGAATAGACAAAAATTGGGGAAATTGAGAAGATTGATATTCATCAGGGCGCAATGAACCGACGCTTCGCGGTCAATGCATTAATAAATCCAGATCGGCAATGATGTCCTTGTAGCGTTGATACCTGTCTTCCGGATTTTTTGCCATCATTTTACCTATGATACCCGACAGCCAATTCGACACCGCGGGATTTTTTGTCTTGAGTGGAACGAGATCTTCGTTCAAATGTTTGAGCAGAACCTCTTCCACGCTCTCCCCGGCAAAAGGAGGCTCGCCGGCAAAGAAATGATAAAATGTGGCGCCCAGGGAGTAGATGTCGCTGCGGCTGTCCAACGGCAGACCCTGAATGCAGTCGGGAGACACGTAATAAGGTGAGCCCACCAGATTTTCGGATTTCCCTTTTTTATTTTTGCCGTCATTGACAACCGCCACTCCGAAGTCCACGACTTTCAATGTGCCGTTGTCACTAATCATGATATTTTCCGGTTTGATATCGCGATGGATAATGTTTTTGCCGCTGACAAAATCAAGCGTCCGGCAGATCGTAACTAGATATTCCAAACCTTTTGTGCCGTTAAGATTATTGCGGTTCCTGATCATATCTTTCAGCGTGCCGCCGCTGATCAGTTCCATAGCGAAATAAAAGACGTCATCTGATTGATCGATATAGTAGATTTGCGCGATGTTGGGGTGATTAAGCCGGGAGATGAGCCGGGCTTCCTTGACAAACATCTCCCGGAACGAATCAATCGAAGAGAGTTTGTAGGAAATGATTTTCAGGGCGACGTTTCGTTCCAGAATTATATCCCATCCTTTAAAAACTCCGCCCATGGCCCCCGCGCCGATAAACGATACCGCTTTATAATTACCCAGCTGTTTTCCCACCAGGCTGTGATAGAATCGAATTTCCAGCGCTTTTCCATTCGGGGGTTCATTGAGCTCAGGCTGGCTCGGAGGGGTGTATATCGTTTCATTTTCATTCATTACAACGATTGTCTCTGCTTCCGGCTGCGCTTCTAACGCGCTCAGCTTTTTGATGTCCGGTATTTTGCCGGAAAATGACGATCTTTCCGCCGCCGGATTCTTCCCCGTATCGATCAACTCGATTATGTAATCGTATACTTCGGTCCATGCCGGGGAATTGCCTATTTCCACCCCGATATCCGCCAAGAGCTGATGATTGCTGATGGAAACATGCCTGACCTGACTTTCGATAACACACTTCCCGGCAGGCAGTTGAATTCGGACGTAAAGAAGCATACCGGGTCTGCCCAGCAGCGGGGTTTCCATCAGAAATCCCTGTTGACTGATATTTTTTATCCGGCCCGGCAACCAGAGAATGGCGTCACGCGATACTTCAATATTTACTGTTTCCGGAGGAACGATGCGGTTGTTTTCACGACGCTCTTTCTGTACCGGAGAAGCAGTACTTCCCGGCTGTAAACTGGACAAGCATTTGTCTTCATTGGGCACAGCGGATTTTTTTTCTTCGCCGTCCCGGCAGGGAAGTATTTCACCGATGCGTTCAAGAAGAATTTTTCCGTCCAGAGGATAGACAATAAAGTCCGTCGCCCCCCATTTGAAAGCTTTACCGGCATTCCCCTGATCATGTACCGGAACAAAAAAAACAAACGGAATTTTCTCCAGTTGAGGATTGTTCTTAACGAACCGGAGAAGATCATAACCACTGAAGTCATTCAATTCACTGTCGCAAATAACAAGCACCACCGCATTGTTGGAGAGCAGATTCACGGCGCTGCTCATTGTTGTTGCAGTAAGGACTGAATATCCGGCATCGAGAAGAGATTTTTGAACAGTTTCCAGAAATTTCTTTTCCCGGTTGATCAGGAGTATGTAGCCTTTAATATTCATAGGTTTCAGGCACAAGAAATCGTATCATATCTATGCAACGGCATCTATAACACCTTAATTTGCTAAATCAGACGCCTCGTTGAACTTTTCTCTGACTGCTTTTCGGCCTGATGCAAACGTGCAGGGCAAAAGACTGATTTCCCACTTGAAAAATAAGGGCGGAAACTGATGTGTCCTGCAAGTGGCCAATCTGGTGCCCCGGACCGACGACTACGGAGGGCAGTGTAATTTCGAAATAATACTGGGTATCGACAAACTCTTTCTTTGTAGTCCCGCTGATCATATTGATGATTTCACTGACGCCGTCATGGATCAGTTCGGCATCGATGGCCCCCTCTTCCGTGCCCATCATTTTCGCAACAATCATTTTGGCCAGATCCCAGTAGAAGGTGACAACGATAGTTCCTTCCACATTTCCGGAAAGCCCCATAATTCCGGAAACATCGCCAAATATTCGGATGGAATTGGAAAAATAGACTTCTTTGAATTCAACATCTACCGCTGCCATGGTTTTCAGAATGTGGCAGGTGTTTTTGATAAAAGGCTTCAGATATTCCAGTTCTTCGACGAGCGGTTCCCTGTTCGGGATTAAATAGCCGCTCAGAATCTGTTTACAGGCGGGCAGCGGATCGTAAAGAGACAATACCTCGGTAGCGCCGGCAATCATATAAGGTTGTGAAAAAATATCCTTTTCATTATCGTGAATCAGAATAATGGGAATATTCTTGAAATTACAGGCGTAACGCAATTTCCGGATCTGCTGCGAAACATATTCCTGGCTTGCTCCCATTTCCAAGATAATCATTTGATAGTCGTTAAAGCTCATTTCATCCTGAAATTGCTCATACTGAATATCACATTTACCCCCCAACATATCCGAAACGGCGGCTTGAACTTTTGGGCTGCAATCGATCCCAATTATTTTGTTCATAAATAAAATCTCCTTTTCGTGTTCATGGTCAATAACCGGGATCGCCTGGTGGAATCTCGAGGCAGGCGGCAGACGCACCCGATTCTGAAGTTTGATTTGTGATTATGTCCGGCTTCCCAGTACTTGATGAATGGCGGCAGT
>DAOQVG010000095.1:5446-6632 GCA_035341435.1 Smithellaceae bacterium | reverse complement strand
AACGGTGAACACTTTGACTTTACCGGCTCACTGCTTTACGCCATAGCGCTTTTTACCGTCATGTATGGTTTTTCTTTACTGCCCGCCCTGCAGGCAGGCGGGCTGATCCTCTTCGGCATTGTTTGCCTGTTTTTCTTCGTCCGGCATCAACTGAGGGTGCCTTATCCTCTGCTGAACATTCATCTTTTCCGGGATAATAGAGTTTTTGCTTTTTCCAATCTGGCTGCCTTGATCAATTACTGTGCGACGTTTGCAGTGACTTTCCTTTTGAGTCTTTATCTGCAGCACATTCAAGCGTTGACTCCTCTGCAGGCGGGGATGATATTGATCGCCGAACCGGCGGTGCAGGCTTCCTTTTCACCTCTTGCGGGACGGCTTTCCGACCGTTTTGAACCCGGAATCATCGCCTCCATCGGTATGGCGTTGAATGTTGCCGGTCTGATTCCCTTAATGTTTATTAATTTTGCCACCAGCATCAGCTATATAGTTTTTTGTCTGATCGTACTTGGTCTTGGTTTTGCGCTTTTTTCTTCTCCCAATGTAAACGCCGCAATGAGCGCCGTGGAAAATAAATACTACGGGATAGCTTCAGCCACACTGGCAACAATGCGAATGATAGGCCAGATGTTCAGCATGGGCATTACGATGCTCGTTTTCGCCGTATTTTTAGGAGACCGCCCGTTGGATCAGGCCGGCGGTCTTCTGTTGCAGAGCATTCAACTGATTTTTTTCATTCTGGGCATTTTATGTTGCGCCGGAATTTTTGCCTCACTGGCGCGGGGAAAAATTCATAAATGAAGCTGCATATTCTCAGTTTTCTTATCGGACTGGCCGCAGGAGTATTCGGCGGGCTGGCCGGCCTCGGCGGCGGACTGATTTTGATTCCGTTGATGCTCAATGTTTTAAAACTGAGCCAGCACCAGGTGCATGGTACAACCCTGGTGGCCATCATCTTTACGGGATTAAGCGGCGCAATAACATACGGCTTAAACGGCGCAATTGATCTTAGGGCAGCCCTGCTTCTGGCCGGGGCATCCGTATCCACGGTAAGCGCCGGAGCGCACTATGCCAATAAGTTACCTTTCTGGAAATTGAGGAGGGCTTTCGGCTTTTTTTTGATTTTTTGTGCAGTGTTTTTATTTTCCAAATCGTTTTTCACAGATGCGGTCGGTTGTGTCCCCGGATG
>DAOQVG010000095.1:0-5436 GCA_035341435.1 Smithellaceae bacterium | reverse complement strand
CATCCTGTTATTGACAGGCCTGGGAACCGGATTTCTTTCCGGCATGATGGGTGTCGGCGGCGGAGCGATAATGGTTCCGGTGATGGTTCTGCTGGTCGGATTCACCCAGCATGTCGCCCAGGGAACATCTCTGCTGGTTATGGTTCCGGCAGGAGTCGTCGGCGCATTGACGCATCAACGGCTGGGCAATGTTGTCCCTGAGCTTCTTTGGGGGCTTATCCCCGGACTTCTTTTAGGGACTTATCTGGGAGGCAATTTTGCCTATCTACTGCCGGAGAATGCGTTGCGTAATATATTCGCTGTAATAATAATCTGGATAGGATTGCGTTATACCCGAATCCGGTCAACTGAATAATAGGGGAAAAATCTAGAACAAGGGGTTGCAACCCCTTGTTCTACCATTTGCAGATTTATACCAAGTTGCATTCAAAGCATAACGCGGCGGCAAGGAGGAGGCTCCGCAGGCGTATTCCTAATACGTTGAGGAAGCCGACGACGCAGCCAACAAAGTTAGGCAAAGAATGCGACTTGGTATCAGTCTTTAAAAACTGCTCCCGTCGACGCGGAAGTCACAAGCCGGGCGTAGCGCGCCAGATAGCCGCTGGTGATCGCCGGTGTGAAAGGCTTTAAAGCTTTTCGACGTTTTTCCAGCTCCTTGTCGCTTACCTTCAATTCCAGGATTTTCGCCGGAATATCTATCGCAATAATGTCGCCTTCTTTCACCAGGGCAATGGGTCCGCCTTCGGCCGCTTCCGGTGAAATATGGCCGATCGCCGCACCCTGGGTGCCGCCGCTGAAACGTCCGTCAGTGAGGAGGGCGACTGTTTTATCCAAGCCCATGCCGACAATGGCCGACGTCGGTGAGAGCATCTCCCGCATACCGGGGCCGCCTTTCGGTCCCTCGTAGCGGATAACGACAATGTCGCCGTCTTTGATCTGGCCGTCTAAAATGGCGGCAATGGCATCGTCTTCGCAATCAAAGACTCTGGCCCGGCCTTCGTTTTTCTGCATGGCGGCGGCCACGGCGGATTGTTTGACAACCGCTCCATCCGGTGCCAGATTGCCGCGTAAAATGGCGATGCCACCCTGCGGCGAATAAGGATTACTTAAAGGACGGATAACAGTTTCATCGAGAACAGCGGCATTCTTTAAATTGGCCTCGACGGCCTTGCCGGTTGCCGTGAGTGCCTTTTTGTCAATAACACCGAGGGTGCCGATGACCTTCATGACGGCCTGAATTCCGCCTGCTCTGTCAAAATCTTCAATATGATGATTTCCTGCCGGACTCAATTTACAGAGGTTTGGTGTTTTTTCGCTGATTTCGTTGAAGAGATTCAAATCCAGTTTTATGCCCGCTTCGTGGGCAATTGCCGGAATATGCAAAACAGTGTTGGTCGAGCATCCCAGCGCCATATCCACGGCAATCGCATTTTTGAAAGCTTCCAGAGTGGCGATATCCCGCGGTCGGATATTCTTCTTGAAGAGTTCCATTATCTTCATTCCCGCGTATTTGGCCAGTCTGTGGCGGGCGGCATCAACTGCCGGAATTGTGCCGTTGCCGGGAAGACCAAGTCCCAGAGCTTCGGTAACGCAGTTCATGGAATTGGCCGTGTACATGCCGGAACAGGAACCGCAACCGGGACAGGCGCAATCTTCCAGTTTCTTTAATTCGATTTGGGTCATGCGTTTGGCTTTCACGGCGCCGACTCCCTCAAACACGCTGATCAGGTCAACGGCTTTTCCGGCCAGTTTTCCGGCCAGCATGGGGCCTCCGCTGACAAAAATTGCGGGGATGTTCAAACGCAGAGCAGCCATGAGCATGCCCGGGATGATTTTATCGCAGTTGGGGATAAAAACCAATGCGTCAAAAGGATGCGCTGTAGCCATGATTTCAATGGAATCGGCGATTAATTCCCGGCTGGCCAGCGAATATTTCATTCCGGCATGGCCCATAGCGATGCCGTCGCAGACTCCGATAACCGGAAATTCCACAGGCGTTCCGCCGGCCATGCGAACTCCTGCTTTAACGCTTTGTGTAATTAAATCCAGATGAATATGACCGGGGATTATTTCATTGGCTGAATTGACGACGCCGATTAACGGCCGGGATATTTCTTCATCGGTATAACCCATCGCCTTGAAGAGCGAACGATGCGGTGCCCTTTCCAATCCTTTCTTCATGAGATCGCTTCTCATAACTGTTTCTCCCTAGTATTTAACAGGTTTGTAAAAAGCGCCAGCTGCAAGGCGCGCAAATCACGAGGAATGAGGCGTATATTTTCATACGCCGCATAGCCTGCCCCGTGCTTGACACGGGGAGAGATGCAGCGCAACGCAGCAGATGGACTTTTTACGAAGCTGTTTTTATTTCTTTCTTTTTTCCGGTCTCAAGTCGCGCACCGCCGCTCCCGCCTGCCACATTTCGGATTCCCGCATTTCTTTGAGCTCTGCCTCCAGCTTAACTTTATAGTCCGGGGCGCTGTTCACTCTCAACACTACTTCTGTTTCTTTACCCGTGGCGACGGAATCATAGAGCTCCGCAAATACCGGTTCCACGGCCTTACGGAATTTGTGCCGCCAGTCCAGAGCGCCTCTCTGAGCGGTGGCGGAGCAGTTGGCGTACATCCAGTCCATGCCGTTTTCACCAACCAGACGGATCAGGCTCTGCGTCAGTTCTTCCACCGTTTCGTTGAAGGCTTCACTGGGAGAGTGCCCGTGCTTGCGCAACTCATTGTACTGTGCTTCCATCATGCCGGCTAGAGCTCCCATCAAAACGCCGCGTTCACCGGTTAAATCACTGTATACTTCCATCTGGAAAGTAGTCGGGAAAAGGAAGCCGGAACCGATAGCAATGCCCAGCGCCAGTGTCCTTTCCATGGCCCGGCCGGTTGCATCCTGATGCACGGCAATGCTGCTGTTAATACCGCTGCCGTCCAGGAAATTCCGCCGTACGCTGGTGCCCGAACCTTTGGGGGCAACCATGATTACGTCCACAAAATCAGGCGGGATAACGCCGGTCTGCTCTTTGTAGACGATGGAGAAGCCGTGGGAAAAATACAGGGCGTCGCCTTTTTTCAGATGTGGTTTAACTTTGGGCCAGAGCATCATCTGGGCGGCATCGGAAACCAGATATTGAATAATCGTGCCGCGCTCTACCGCTTCCTCTATCGGGAAAAGAGTTTCGCCGGGAATCCAACCGTCGGCTACGGCTTTATCCCAGTAAGGCTTATCTTCCTGGGCCTGTCCAATAATGACATTAATACCGTTATCTTTCATATTAAAAGCCTGTGCCGGGCCTTGAACGCCGTAACCAATTATCGCAATAACTTCATCTTTTAAAATTTCCTGAGCTTTTTTAATGGGAAATTCATCTGCTGTAATAACGTCTTCTAAGGTGCCACCAAAATTAATTTTTGCCATAACCTCCCCCTGTAATTGTGTTGATAATGTTTAATCGTCTAATTTCAATGCTACAATACCCGTTCTGGTTATATCAGAGATGCCCAGTGGTTCCAGTCGGGCCAGAGCAAAATCGATTTGCGGTTTGTCTCCGGTTATTTCTAAAATAAGATAAGAATTTGTCGACACTATTACTTTCCATTTGTGTGTGTCAATTAAATTTTCTATTTTATCTTTGGTTTCCGCCGTCAGAGCCATCTTCACCAGAATCATTTCCCGGTGAATCGACTCCACATTGGTTAAGTCATCCACTTGAATTACATCGACGATCTTGCGCAGTTGATTTTCAATCCTGGTGATCGTAGCCTGGTTGCCGATCGACGTCATCACGATTTTGGATATTTCATAAGATGTTGTGGTATTCACGGACAGGCTTTCAATGTTATATCCTTTGCCGCCCAGCGTTCCGGCGATGCGCGCCAGCACATCCGGTTTATTATGCACTAATATTGAAATTATATGCTCTTTCTTTTCCATTGTTCCTCCATATTCACCTTAATTAATCATTTCTCTGGTGCCCAACTTCATATCCATAATGGATGAACCGGGTCCCACCATGGGATAAACACATTCCTCACGTGAAATGCGGAAATCCATCAATACCGGTCTATCCAGGGCAAGGCCCTCGATCAGCGTCGGCTCCACTTCTTCCGGTTTCTCGGCGCGCAACCCGGCGATGCCGTATGCCTCCGCCAGTTTGACAAAATCAGGCGCATAAGTCATGTCGGTGTTGGAATAACGCTTGTCATAGAACAGCTCCTGCCATTGACGCACCATTCCCAGATAACTGTTGTTTAAAAGGACTATTTTCACATTAATTTTATATTGCGCAGCTGTCGCCAGTTCCTGGATGTTCATCTGGATGCTGCCGTCGCCGGCGATATCCACAACATGTTTATCGGGAAATGCACATTTCACGCCGATGGCGGCCGGCAATCCGTAGCCCATTGTTCCCAATCCGCCGGATGTGATCAGTGTGTTTGGTTTGTCGAAGGGGAAGAATTGCGCCGTCCACATCTGATTCTGTCCAACTTCCGTTGTAATAATGACATTGCCTTTTGTTACCTTATAGAGCGTTTCGATTACATGCTGCGGCTTAACCAACTGCCCGTTTTGGGAATATGTCAGCGGAACCTTTTTGCGCCATTCGGCGATCTGATTCAGCCATTCGCTGCGTTCGCCGGTCTGCTGCGTATAATTATGCTCCGCCAGGAATTTAATCATATCTTCCAGCGTCGCTTTGGTTTCCCCGATGATCGGTAAATCAACCACCACATTCTTGTTGATGGAGGAAGGATCAATGTCAATCTGGATGATTTGGGCGTTGGGAGCAAAAGTTTCGATTGTGCCGGTGACGCGGTCGTCAAAGCGCACCCCCACCGCAATCAGCAAATCGCAGTGGCTGACGGCCATATTGGCGTAGTATGTTCCATGCATGCCCAGCATGCCCAGCCAGAGGGGATCCGTTCCCGGAAAGGAGCCGATGCCCATTAATGTTCCCGTAACCGGGATTGAATATTTTCGGGCCAGTTCGGTGAGTTCGGATGAAGCTTTGCCCAGAATAACGCCGCCGCCGGTCATAATTAAGGGTTTTTTAGCGTTCAGAATCATTTCGAAGACTTTCGCCATTTTCTTCGGGACCGGTTTGTGGGCAGTCTCAATATTTCTAATCTGGATATTGGCCGGATCATAATCAGTTTCAGAAGCCATTACGTTTTTGGGCAAATCGACCAGGACGGGTCCGGGCCGGCCTGTACGGGCGATATGGAAGGCTTCTTTGATGGTTGACGCCAATTCTTCGATGTTGCGGACAAGAAAATTATGCTTGCTGCAGGGACGCGTAATTCCGGTTATATCGCATTCCTGAAAAGCGTCGTTGCCGATCAGGGTTGTGGGAACCTGTCCGGTAAAAACAACCAGCGGTATGGAATCCATGTTGGCCGTTGCAATTCCGGTAACCGTATTGGTCGCGCCGGG
>DAOQVG010000094.1:0-6639 GCA_035341435.1 Smithellaceae bacterium | reverse complement strand
GTTTTTCATAAACTGACCCGTCGGGCATCACCTCCACATCCTGGCCATTGATGCTTTTCAGCTTTGTCAAATTTGCAGGGATGCTGCGTTTACTTGTCGACTTCAGTACCTGCGCCACCGTCTGGAAACGGGAGAGTTCGACAAGAGTCATGATCTGGGGCAAAACCATGCCGATCCTGCCTTCATCATAGTCCTGAAGCGCCACGGAAGGCCGCAGCCAGACATGATTGGTAAGTTCGACGCCGTCGTGGGCGATTGATTGCTCCGAGGGCACCTCCATCACAAAGAAACGTACATCATAGCGCAGGGGCAGAGGTTCGGGAGTAAGCCAGTGCGAAAAGTAGCGCAGGCAGCTTCCGGCGAGAATGATGCCTTCCTTTTCCAGCATCTGCGAAAATTTAATCTCTCCCTTGATGATGGCGCGCCGGTAGCCGGCGAAAAGCTGCTGTTCCTCCTCCGTGCGCATGGTGACGGGCTCTCCATCCTTTTTCCAGGCAATCAAAACCCCCACTTCTTCAAACGCTTCGCGAGTCGCCGCAATCCAGGCTCCTATAGCCTTGTTGGGATGGGACATATCGGGAATAATCTTTTTGGCCAAATCTCTGTCAATCCCCCGGATAAAACGTTCGATGCCGGGTTCATAATCCTCCGGATCAAGAATGCCGCCGGGAAATACGTGGTAGCCGGGAACGAAGCTGCTCCGGCCGTGTCTTTCCACCATAAGCACTTCTATGTCCTTCACGCCGGCGTCCGTACACTGTCTTAGAAGCATAACGGTTGCTGCATCGGTTGGAATTGCGCTCATATTTATGTATCCTTTGTTTTTTTAATTCTTTATACCTCTTAATTTCATTAAGCAAATCTTTTTCCGCCAATGAATTGATTGAAAGTTTCATTTTTTGCGGCTACGATAGGCCGCCTGTGCAGCTCAACGGGCAGCCTGAAATTTATTTTACCGGAACAACGGAGCTTTTTTCAAGTAACAACTTGCTAGATACAAACTTATTAGTGTAAAATGAAACCGCAAATTGCATCACTCGCGTAGATCGATGGCTGCATTGGAAGATGTGAGAAGATCGCCTTGTTTAACATTTGACTCATGAAAGGTGAAATTTATGATGAAGAAAGATAAACAACGGACTAAGTCGGATCTCAGCGGGAAATCGGGAAACATACGCTATGAAATATACCAGCTTGATGAGGCTGAGTATAGATCATGAAAAATAATGATAATAGTAAAGCTAAACGCGCCGGAGAAATTGTAAAATCCCAACAGGAGTGTACGGAATCGGAAACGGGTCGCAAGCTCGCGGAAGTCGAAGAACTCTACAAAATCATGGCGGAAAGTTCCCTCGGCGCCGTTTTCATAGTTCAGGACGGAAAAATCCAGTTCATCAACACCAGCGCCATCGCCTATGCCGGGTACACCTCCGAAGAAGTCATCGGACAAAGCTCGGACATACTTGTCCACCCCGATGACAGAGAAAAAGTAAAGCTGCTGGCCAAGGAAATGCTGGACGGAAGGCGCAAATCGGCGTTCGATTTCCGGCTGGTGACCAAAAATCAACACATTCGCTGGATTTCCCAGACGGTCACGCCCATCCAGTACGGCGGAAAACCGGCTATTCTGGGCAACGCCATCGACGTTACCGATCTCAAACAGGCCGAAGAACTCTACAAAATCATGGCGGAAAGCTCCCTCGGCGCCGTTTTCATAGTTCAGGACGGAAAAATCCAGTTCATCAACACCAGCGCCATCGCCTATGCCGGGTACACCTCCGAAGAAGTCATCGGACAAAGCTCGGACATACTTGTCCACCCCGATGACAGGGAAAAAGTAAAAGTGCAGGCCAGGGAAATGCTGGCCGGAAAACGCAAATCGGCCTTCGGTTTCCGGCTGGTAACCAAAAGTAAACACATTCGCTGGATTTCCCAGACGGTCACGCCCATCCAGTACAACGGCAAACCGGCTATCCTGGGCAACTCCATCGACGTTACCGATCTCAAACAGGCCGAAGAACTCTATAAAACTCTGGCGGAAAGCTCTTTCGCCGCCGTTTTCATTGCGCAGGATGGAAAGTTCCGCTTCATCAACACCAGCGCCATCGCCTATGCCGGATATACCGCGGAAGAACTCATCGGACAGAACGCCAACATCATCATCCATCCGGATGACAAAGAAAGGGTAAAGATGGCGGCCAGAGAAATGCTGGCGGGAAAACGCAATGCCGCCTTTGAGTTCCGGATGGTGACCAAGCAGAATCGTATCAGATGGATTTCACAGATAATAACACCCATCGAGTACAACGGTAAACCTGCTGTTCTGGGCAACGCCATCGACGTTACCGAACTCAAGCAGGCTGAAGAACTCTATAAAACTCTGGCGGAAAGCTCTTTCGCCGCCGTTTTCATTGCGCAGGATGGAAAGTTCCGCTTCATCAACACCAGCGCCATCGCCTATGCCGGATATACCGCGGAAGAACTCATCGGACAAAGCGCCAATATCATCATCCATCCGGATGATAAAGAAAGGGTAAAAAAACTGTCCAAAGAGATGCTGTCGGGAGCCCGCAACGCCGCCTTTGAGTTCCGGATGGTGACCAAACAGAATCAGATCCGGTGGATTTCAGAAACGGTCACCCCCATCCAGTACGGCGGCAAACCGGCTGTTCTGGGCAACGCCATCGACGTTACCGAGCTTAAACTAGCCGAAGAAGCACTCAGGGAAAGCGAACGACTGCACAGCATCCTTCTGGGCTCGCCGATTCCAGCTTTTGTGATCGGAAAGGATCATAAAATAATCCACTGGAATAAAGCACTGGAGGAGCTCAGCGGAATGAAGACCGAAGAGATGAAAGGAACTTCCGACCATTGGAAGGCGTTTTACAAATCGGAGCGCCCCTGCATGGCCGACCTTCTGATAGATGGCCTTGTAGACCATATCCCGATATTATACACGGGGAAGTATTTGAAATCCGAGCTGATTGAAGGCGCATACGAGGCAACGGACTTTTTCCCGGATCTGGGGGAAGGAGGCCGGTGGCTTCATTTTACCGCTGCCGCTATCAGGAATACAAAAGGGGATATGGTCGGCGCCATAGAAACTCTTGAAGATATGACCGAAAAAAAGAGGATGGAAGAAGCACTGCGCGAAAACGAAGAAAGGCTGCGGGCGATCCTGGAAGGTTCACCGACGCCCACGTTCGTTATCGACCGCAACCATCGGGTCATTGTCTGGAACAAAGCCATGGCGGAGCTTACCGGAGTGCAGAGTGTCAATGTCATCAATACCTGCGACCATCCGAAAGCATTCTATCGTGAAACACATCCGACCGTTGCCGATCTGCTTGTAGACGGGACAGAGGACATGCTGGCCAAGATACGACGCTGGTACGGCAGAGAATACCAGCCCTCTAAACTCCTGGATGAGGCTTACGAATCCACCGGGCCGCTTACCTTCCCTGATAAGCAGCCTTCCTGGACCCACTTCACTTCGGCGGCTATTCGGGACGGCAAGGGAGAGCTTATCGGCGCCATGGAAACCATGACCGACGTTTCTCCCCTCAAGCATGCGGAAGACAAGCTGAAAGAAAACGTAACCAAGCTCAGAAAAGTAATGAACGGCATAATCTGGGCGATCGGGGAAATCGTCGAAACACGTGATCCCTACACCGCCGGTCATCAGCATCAGGTGACGCAGCTCGCCACCGCTATCGCCAAACAAATGAACCTTCCCCCGGAAACAAGAGAGGCGATCCGCGTATCAGCCCTGCTGCATGACCTCGGAAAAATATATATCCCAGCCGAGATACTCAGCAAACCGGGGCATATCAGCAGCATCGAAAGGGAATTCATCCGCACACATCCCCAGGTCGGTTATGAAATTCTGAAATCGATTGAGTTTCCCTGGCCGATTGCGGAAATTGTATTGCAGCACCATGAAAGAATGGACGGCTCCGGCTACCCGCGGGGCCTCAGGAACGGCGATATACTGCTGGAGGCGCGCATCGTCGGGCTGGCGGACGTTGTCGAATCAATGGGTTCCCATCGTCCTTACCGACCGACGCTCGGCATTGAAAGGGCATTGGAGGAAATCTGCAAGAACCGCGGAATTCTTTACGATCCCAGTGTCGTCGACGCCTGCGTCGTCCTTTTCAAGGATAAAAACTTCCAATTTGAGGAGGCTAAAGGCAGCGGAACCAAATGGCATTCGAACGCTTGAGAAT
This sequence comes from Smithellaceae bacterium, assembly GCA_035341435.1. Classification (GTDB taxonomy): domain Bacteria; phylum Desulfobacterota; class Syntrophia; order Syntrophales; family Smithellaceae; genus MVRV01. The sequence goes on along the minus strand of DAOQVG010000094.1, from coordinate 2,413 downwards.
AAATTTTTCTTCTCCGCCTAACGGCCTAATTCATCATAGATCATCATGACTGTATTAACGTAAACCGAACTGTGATTATAAAACCAGACAGCCTTTCTCTTCTGGTCGAGGGGGGCGTCCTCCGCCCAGCCGAAGATCCGGAGATAATGCCCTATGCTGAATTTTGCATCCGTCAGATTGAATGGGCTGGCAATGCCGTCGCCGTCACCGTCGACGCCGTAAAGCCGGAAAGACGAAGGCAGGAATTGCGCCGGTCCCAGCGCCCCGGAAAACGAACCGGAAATCGTTAAAGGATCCATCCCCAAACCGTTGGCTAAGTGAATAAGATTGGCAAGCTCGTATACCGCCCATCTTGACTTGCTTTGAGCTCTGGCGACTGTTTTTTCATCGTTTATCTGCGGGTAGGATTTTGCGTACAGAGCCTGCACTTCCTGCAGATAGCCCGGATTCTGCAGCAGGGCGATATTGACGTATGCATTCACCGCGTTAAAGGGCATCGGACAGGTTGCCAGTCTGGATTCGATAAGCAAAATGGCGGTGATGATCCGGGAAGACGTGCCGAAACTCTTTTCCACGGCTGATAAACTTGCGGCGTACCGCCTCATGAACGCTTTACCCCGTGCAATCTGCCTCGGACTGATCCTCATAACGTCCGGTCTTTGCGCCGTTCCCCGGGGACTGGAATAGAAAAGGTTTTTGACAATAAAATCCGGGCGGACGGACAGGCGGGGATCACGCGTAATTTTTTGCGCCTGCTGCTTGTTCACTCCTTCCGCAACCAGCAGGTCTTCGAGAATTTTTTTTGATGAATCACTCCATGACCAGCCGGATGCAGGCGTCAGAAAAATGAAACCCAGCAACAAAAGATATAATGATAGCTTTCTCACACCGTCTCCAGCGAATTTCTTTTATCTTCCCTATTACCTTTCATAAACTTTTTAGGCAAGCTCATTTCATCAGCAGGCTCAATCGGCGCAAAAGCTGAACAAAAATGGATAGAATGATTGCATGTTGCAAAAACAATGGCAAAAGATTATAGAGCTGCAACTATTGATTTCACGAGGTGCAGTTTGGCGACTCCACAAATTACAGCCGTTGATCCCCTTGCGCGTCAGCCCCCCCCTCGCGGCATAAACCGCCTGCTTCCCATCATATCCACACTGCGAAACTATAAGCGCGATTGGCTGCTGCACGATATTGCCGCCGGAATGGTTCTTACGGCCATTCTCGTACCTGTCGGCATGGGATATGCGTCCGCATCCGGTTTGCCTGCCATTTACGGCTTATACGCTACCGTTGTTCCGCTCATCGCTTATGCCGTCTTCGGTCCGAGCCGTATCCTGGTTCTGGGGCCTGATTCGGCGCTGGCGGCAATCATTGCCGCGACAATCTTGACGCTGGCCGCCGATAATGCGGATAAAGCGGTAATTCTCGCCGGTATGCTGGCGATTTTATCAGGTGCGTTATGTGTTCTGGCCGGTCTGGCCAGATTTGGATTCATCACCGATCTTCTTTCGAAGCCCATTCGCGACGGCTATATCAATGGAATTGCCCTTACCGTGCTAATCGGCCAGTTGCCTAAAGTCCTCGGTTTTTCGGTGAGCGGAAAAAGCTTTTTAGAAGAAGCGAGCGGCCTCCTGGAGCTTCTTCTGCACGGGCAAATCAACTGGACGGCATGCATCATCGGTTTAGCCTGTTTGATGATAATTCTTGCCTTCAGAAGATGGGTTCCCAAAATTCCCGGCGTCTTAATTGCCGTGGCCGGGGCGGCGATCGTCGTTTCTCTGTTCGATTTAGCCGGTAGTTCAGGAATCGCGGTGATCGGCCCGTTGCCGCAGGGTTTGCCGAGTTTTCAGATACCGGCCGTTTCCCGGCCGGAATTCAGGGATTTGTTTGCTGCAGCCATTGCTATTGCGCTGGTGTCTTTTGCCGATATGAGCGCCCTCTCGCGCACATTTGCTTACCGGACAAACACCGAAGTCAATATCAATCAGGAAATAATCGCCCTTGGCGCCGCCAATATCGCCACGGGTTTTTTTCAGGGGTTTCCCATAAGCAGCAGCGCTTCGCGCACACCGGTGGCGGAATCCGCCGGCGCAAAAACACAAATCACGGGGGTCGTCGCCGCGGTATGTGTCGCGCTCCTGTTAATGTTTGCCCCCGAACTGCTGAAGAACCTGCCACAGGCGGCGCTCGGCGCCGTCGTGATTGCCGCCTGCATCAGTCTCGTTGAAGTTCGCGGCCTTCTGCGGCTTTATAAACTGCGGCGCGACGAATTTGTGCTGTCTATCGTCTGTTTTCTCGGTGTGGTGCTGCTGGGCGTCATCCAAGGTATCTTCATTGCCGTTGGTCTGGCACTGCTGGCTTTCATCTGGCGTGCGTGGCAGCCTTATAACGCCGTCCTCGGTCATGT
>DAOQVG010000093.1:0-6654 GCA_035341435.1 Smithellaceae bacterium | reverse complement strand
AGTGCCGGAGGGTTGATTGGAGATCAGACCAAGACGATAACCGTGTTCATGCAATGTCTGAAGCGTGTCCAATGCATCTTCGTAACGCTTTCCCTGACTGTCTGTCAGTGTGTTACCCAAATCAAAAAAAATTACAGCAGGAACAGGGTCACTCACGGTGTCCTCCTTAATAGAGCGCTGCGACTAAAATAGTATCTCTGTTTTTTGCCTTATAATGCCAGGTTTCAAGGTTGAGATGGAAAAAAGAACGATTGCCTGCCTTATTATAATATTAGTGACTTATTGAAGATTATGCTGTTGATTAAGCTGTGCTTCATATTTATGTCCACGCTTTAAAAAACACCATATATCGGAAAATTTATTTTACTATATCATTATGATATAGAGGATTCGCAACCCGAATTTCAGCTTCATCCGGCGGTGGCATTATGTCGATTTCCAGGGTTTCCAATATGATGCGTGCCGAGCTTATGGCGAAACAACTTGCAATAGGAACCGGGGCAGTCATATACTTAAATATAAACTGGAAACGCAACGCCATACAAAGAACATCCATCGAGCAGGTCTTTCGGGTCTTTGCACGGCTTACAAAAACCTTTCTTTGAAAACGACGGATAACCGGATGCTGGGGCCGCCCGGCAGGAAAATGTGCCGGAAAATATTTTCAAACCTTATCGCAAACATTTGAAATCGTGTGTCGTCCGGCATCTTTTTAGAAGGCAGGGAGAGGGAATATGAATGATGTATGGGTCGCTCTGGGATTGACGCTGCTTGCCGGGATGGCGACCGGCATCGGCAGCGTCATCGCCTTTACCGCGCAACGGACAAACTACCGTTTTCTTTCCGTGGCAGCGGGATTTTCCGCGGGTGTGATGCTGTATGTTTCCTTTGTAGAAATATTTCCTGAAAGCGCAAAGATTCTCAGCGCCCGCTACGGCGATACCTGGGGGAACTGGCTTACCGTCCTGTCGTTTTTTGGCGGAATGATTTTAATGGCGATCATCGACAATGTCATTCCCGCGGCCGACAATCCCCACGAAACGCATTCCGAAGAGGAAACGGCGCCGCTTCATGATCCGCGGGCGGTCATCCCGGATTTTCAGTCCGCTGCGTATCAGGGGCCGGAAAAACATCTGTCGGTGGACGATCACGGAAAGTCGCACAAGAGACTTCTACGCACAGGGCTGTTTACAGCGCTGGCTATTGCAATTCACAATTTTCCTGAAGGTATTGTCACCTTTATAGCCGCAATGCAGGAACCTTCGCTGGGGGTGGCCATTGCCGTGGCGATTGCCCTCCACAATATCCCGGAAGGCATCAGCGTTTCCGTCCCGATCTTTTACGCGACCGGCAACCGCAGGAAGGCCTTTTTATATTCGCTGATAAGCGGACTCGCCGAACCGCTGGGAGCCGTGATTGCTCTGGGAGCGGTCGTTTTGATTTCAGGGAGCGGTGCTTGGAACGTACCGGCGCATGTGACGGGCATTTTGTTCGGCGGTGTTGCCGGCGTCATGGTTTATATAAGCCTCGATGAACTCCTGCCCACCAGCCGCGCCTACAGCAAAGGCCACGACAGCATTCTGGGAATGATGGCCGGCATGATCGTGATGGCGCTGAGTCTGCTTTTGATGCAGTAGATTACTCGGAAGTATTTTTTTGAACTTCCTGATGTTCATGTTTATCAGCATTAGATTTGATTTCTTTTTCCAAAATTGAAATCAATGGTGACATAATTTTATTCTCCTTCTGTTGTGTAAATGACAGTCATTATCAATGATTAAACATTTCAAAACCGTATCGTCAAACCGGTCAGCACTGTCCAGTCGGTTTCCTTGGAGGTGAGGCCATATTTTACACCGGCGTCAAGCGTGATTTTTTCCGAAACGTCGTAGGAGATTCCTCCCAGTGCAAAGGCCGGATGGTTATCGCTTATGGAATTGGTATTTCGTTCCATACCTATATTGGCTAGTAGTTTCAGATTTTTGATAACCTCAATCTCGCCGGCGATAGAGGTATGCCAGAGATTTTTGCAATCATCCAGATTGTTTTCGTTGCGGATTAAGCCTGTGTTGATATGAACGGCGAAAGGTTCAAATTCCTTTGTGCCGATAAGAAAAAAACGGAAAACTGTAATTTCCGAAGCGAATCCTTTGTCTTCGTCGCCGGAGGGAATACTGAAACCGGGCTTTAAAGCCAGCGACCAGCCGTTTTTTTCCAAAAAACGCCATTTGACGTCGAAAGTTATATCGGAAATTCCATCTGCACGATCGATGCAAAGTCCTTTTTCTTCCGAAGTATTCCAGGCATAAGGCAGACCCACGACAACGTCCAGCGTGTCCAGAAGACCTACCGTGATTCCTACGGTGAGGTCGCCGCCTTCAGATTTTAATGTTGTCTGTTCATCTGTTTCACCTTTGTCGGAGAAAAAGGAGAGTCCGACTTCGATCTGACCTTTACCCTTACCCTGCGTACCCGTATCGTCCGTAACCAGTGGATGTCCGGCAAAAGCAGTTGTGGTTATTAAAAAAAATCCCATAACCGATAACAGCAAACGCTTCATTCTTCCTTCTCCTTTTCATAGAAGTAAAATATCCATCCCGCCGCTAGAATTTCCGCGGCCACCAACGAATCCACTAAATTCATATCAAATTTCTTCTGCCCTCAGCCTTCATTCTAATAACCTAAAATCCTTCCGCCCTGATAGATGACAAATGCCGCAGTCCAGGCCAGAACACTTTGATAAACAACCGCAATGCAGGCCCACTTCCATGTTCCAAATTCGTGCCGCATTGCTACTAGAAAAATGAAACAGGGTACATACAGTAAAACGAAAGCCATGAAAGCATATGCCGAAAGAGGTGTGAACGCTTTGGCAATGACACTTCTAAGTCCCGCCGTTTCCTCTTCTACCTCAATGCTTAGGGTGGCGATTCCGAAGGTGGAAAAGACGTTTTTCGCTGCTTTCCCGAAAGCTTCTGCAAATGTAACCGTGATTTCCCTGACATCTTCACCGAATGAAGGTGTTTCTTTCTTTTCTTCCCCAGCCTTGGAAACATAAACTTCACCCATGGTCGAAATAACGACTTCTTTGGCAACAATGCCGGTTAGAAGAGACGAAGTTGCTTCCCATGTGCCGAAACCCAACGGCTTGAATACAGGTGCGAGAACCTGACCGGTTTTTCCAAGATAAGAATCCTTTTTGGATTCGACACCCCAGGGTAAGTTGAGGCCGAACCAGACAAAAACCGATATCGCCAAAATCCAGGTTCCAGCCTTGATTAAATAATGTTTGCCCTTTTCCCAGGTGTGAATCATCAGGCTTTTAGCTGTAGGCATGCGGTAGGGCGGAAGCTCCATGATGAAGACCGGCGTCTCGCCCCGAAAGAGTGTACTTTTAAATATAAATCCCACCAAAACGGCAAGCAGAATGCCTAAAATATAAAGCGACCATAAAACCGTGCCGGCGTATGCGGAAAAAAATGCCGCAGTGAAAACCACATAAACCGGCAGACGCGCCCCGCAGGACATCAGGGGTATCAGCAACGCAGTCAATGCCTTGTCGCGCGGATTCTCCAGTGTGCGAGTGGCGTAAACTGCAGGCACATTGCAGCCGAATCCAAGAAGCATAGGAATAAACGATTTACCATGTAAACCGATGGTATGCATCATTCTATCCATAACGAATGCTGCCCGCGCCATGTAGCCGCTTCCCTCCAGAAGTGTGATGAAAAACATCATGGCGAAAATCGGCGGCAAAAAGGTGAGTACAGCGCCTACGCCGGCAACTATACCTTCGGAAACCAGAGAAACAAACCACTCCGGTGCGGAAACCTCTGTAAAAATAGCCACTGTCCAGCGGCTAACGGGCCCGGAGATGACTCCGTCAAGCCAGTCGGTAAAAGGCCCCGAAATGTCGAAAGTCAGCTTGAACATCAGCCACATAGCCAGAAAAAAAACGGGAATTCCTGCATAGCGATTCAGGATAACGGCGTCGATCCGCTCAGTCAGCTCCCTTTTTCTTTTTTCAGGCTTTTGAAGCGCCTCGCGGGTCAGTCCCGCAGCCATTCCATACCGTACATCCGCAATCATCGCCTCCAGGTCGTCGTCGTGGGCTGATCTTAGATGCCTGGTCGCTTTCGTCAGGATTGCTGCGTCCAGAGTTGCCGGTAAGTCCTGTAAAACCTTCTCGTCACCCTCGATAATCTTTATCGTCAACCAGCGCAGCGGTAAATGGCTGGTAATGATTTCCGGTTTATCTTTTAAATGTTCCGTCACTAAGGAGAATGCCTTTTCAATGTCCTCACCATACGAAATAACTCCGGGATGGTGCGATTCGGCATGATCGGCATATTTTACAGCCGATTCCATCAACCTGCTTATGCCTTCCGATTTGGTCGCCACGGTCGGAACAACGGCACAACCCAGTATTGAGGCCATCTTTTCCTCGTCAATGCGGAACCCTTTTCGAGTTGCCTCATCATGCATGTTCAGCGCCATAACAAGTGGAATACCCAATTCCAACAGTTGGATGGTAAGATAGAGATTGCGCTCCAGATTGGTGGCATCCACAAGATTGATAATGACATCCGGTTTTTCCCGCACCAGATAATCTCGCGCGATGACTTCCTCCTGCGTGTAAGGGCTGAGGCTGTAAACGCCCGGAAGATCGATCAACGTAATTTTGCGTCCCTGAAACTCAAAGGATGCTGATTTCTTTTCCACGGTAACACCCGGCCAGTTGCCAACGCAGAGCCGTGCGCCGGAAACAGTATTGATAAGCGTCGATTTTCCCGTATTGGGATTACCCGCAACTGCAATAGTTATATCTTTCTTTGCCGCCTGCGGCTCCAAATTTATAAATGGCGTATCCTGCTTGTTCATTATTAAATTGTTGCCTCCACTTCAATTAGACGGGCTTCGCCAAGACGCAAAGACAGGGTATAGCTTTTAATACGCACCTCAATAGGGTCGCCCAGCGGAGCCACTTTTCCCACTTGCACATCCGCACCCGGAACTACACCCATATCCATCAGACGACGCTTGAGCGCTCCCGATACTTGAATTTTCAGAATTTTTCCGCCTTCACCGGTTCTCAAATCCGCAAGGGTCATGGTGTATTCCTCCGTACATAAATTTTCATCGCCGCGCCCCGTCCTATGGCAATGCGGCATTCATCAATGCGCAAAACCAAGGGTCCCTTTCCGCTGTTTGTGATCATTTCCACTTTATTTCCGGGACGCAGCCCCATGTCCTGAAGATGCGAACGGCTGCGAGCGTGAAAATCATCGACCGGATTATAACGGCAGGGCCGGTTTTCATGACCTTTTCGATAATTACAGCCGCCATGACCGTGACAATGATGAGATCGATAGACCACATGATTGTTGCCGGACAGATTGATGATTTCGGCGACTTCTCCTTCCTGTAATAAAGCTAATGGGGACATCATAATTTTTCCTTTCTGTTATTGACAAAATGATTGTCATTATCATCTAACATGTAAATAATTTTACTTTTTTCAGTCTGGCGCCTCAGAGCTGCGTTTAGGCCCTTCTATGATAATTTTTCGCTCCGCATTACACCGGGAAAACAATCAGGTGTAGATAATATATCAAATAATTGAGGGTATTTTATCCCGGCGGTGGATATTTATTTTCCTTTCACAGCCGATCAGGCCGATAGAAAAAAATCAAGAACCTAATGCTTTTTCCAACTACCGACGCCACAATGTAATATTGATAATCAATATCGTCATGTGGTTTTCAACTACAATATTGCCAGGGTGATTGTCAAGACGTTTTTGTGATAATGTTTTTGTAAGAAAAAGTGAGAAGGGGACGATTTTTTGTCTTTGCAGGAAATCTGTACTTAATCTTTTTTATTCTGGCAGTCTTCGCAAATTCCGTAAAGGTACATTTCATGGTCCGTCAATTCAAAACCGAAACTTTCGGCCAGACGTTTTTGCAGTTCTTCAATGATTGAGTCCATTACTTCAACTGTTTTGCCGCATTTTCTGCAGATCAAATGGTCATGGTGGGGATGTTTGTAGGAGTGTTCGTAGCGAATAACTCCATCCCCGAAATCGACTTCGCGCGCCAAACCGGCTTCAACCAGCAGTTTCATAACGCGATAGACAGTGGCCTGCCCAATAGACGGATCGCGCTTTTTAACAATATCATAAAGTTGTTCCGCTGAGATATGCCCCTCGTTTTTTAGAAAGTCATCCAGAATCATTTCTCTTTGCGGCGTATCGCGGAGATTCTTTTTTAGCAGGTAGTTTGTAAAAACTTGTTTTTCGTCTTCCATGATAGCCCTCCGAAATGATAATTATTATCATTAGTTTATTATTTATAATAAGATATTTGTTAAGTCAATAAAAACAGTAAGCGAATTGTGCAACTTTGGTGAAGCCGGAACTTTCTTGATTTTTGCCAATGGGACTGGTACTTTGATCGTAATTCAGGATTGCATTATTTTACGGTATTGCGCACCGGCGGGTATATCTGAAGAGATTTGAGCAACAGCCTGTTTATTTATAAATTGGAGAAGACCATGGATTCACTGATTGGCATAGCTATAGGCATCGGGCTGAGCGCAGCATGCGGTTTTCGGATCTTTGTTCCTCTGCTGATTCTGAACCTGGCAGTGCTCGGG
>DAOQVG010000092.1:0-6725 GCA_035341435.1 Smithellaceae bacterium | reverse complement strand
CCAGTGTTTTATCCAATCCGGTCCCGCAGACAGTACAAAGCGCGCCGCCTACCGCAATAAAAAGCCCCGCCATAAAACTTCTGACCAGCCAATTCGGTATGCCTAGATTTCCTTTATACACACCTGCATTCCCTGCCAATTCAACAACTTCTACCGGTTTATGTGCCATTTATTCCTCCATTAATATTTTATTTAGTCGTGTATAACACGGCTGCTATTTCTTCTTAAGAAGTTGCTTAAAGGATGTATAAGCTGATAGAGGAGGTAGTTGATTTCATTCATAATTTAAATTTAATCTTTGCGTACAGAGCCTGTCCCGGCGCAGGCCGGGGGCGGCGGCGTCCTCAACGTATCCTCTGATACGCTTGCGGCGCTTCCTACTTGCCTCCTCGTTATCCTGTGAAATCACATCGGCATTATATTAGTTGCAGGAGTTATCAGCAGTAAAGGCGTTTAAAGGTGAACCCCATCACCCGCAGATGCAAAGAAATTTATCCTTACGACAGCAGGGGCACTAGTAAACAATAAAAGCTTTTTTGTCAATGGAAAAATTTTTAATAAAAAACATGTTGTTGAATTATTCTGGTTGCTTAGCACCATCAGAAAACAAAAAATACTTAAATTTGAATTAATATTTATAGTTCAGAAAAGTCAAAGATTTCGTTGCCTGAAACGTATTTCCCAGGTTAGCAATATCGCCGTAGAGACAATGCAAGGTAGCTGACACTCAGTTTACTTTTGATGGGTGTCCTGTCATGTTTGATCATCGAGTTATCAATATGTGCCTGACATACCTGGCTCTTCTCAATATTGTTTTTCCCCTTTCTTTTCATGCAGGCAAACTTGCAGATAATTTTTCTATTTGCATGATCACCTGATTAATGTTTTCCGTCTGCCCCTGTGCGCGGGAAAGCAGTGATTCAATTGTTGCAAGTTCTTCCTGGATATATGTAATCGCCTGAAGACGCATGGCCTCAACGGCGTTATTGACGCTCTTTTCCCACTGATAGGCCAGCCGCGACAAATTGATTTCCACTTCCTTCGGAACGCCGGAAATGAAATGGCGTTCAAAAATCCGCCGAAACAAAAACATGGGAATAAGAAACCAGAGCAGATCAAGATGGATGTCAAAGGATTTAGTAAAAGCGATATCCGGATGGTCGGGTTCGGCCACATCAATATTCCAGTCAACCTGGGCCAGCCGCACACCCAGGACGTTTTCAATATTTTCGTCCAGAAACTTGCGGAAAGCCTCCAGTGATCTGGAAAATTTAGCATGTGCCTTTTTCAGGGTGCCCAGAAAATGAATGTGCTCGGTTTTGGAAAGCTGATGCATCTCCCCCGAAAGGGTTTCCGCGATCCAGGACTCATAATACCTGGAAAGCTGCCAGAGATTGCCCTGCCATGCTGGAATATCTTTTTCCAGCTTGTTCTTTACCTTTTTAATGAGGGGGATCGAAAACGGTTCAAGATACGTTGCAATAAGAGGACGGGTTTGCCGTTGATGCTCGCGGGCGATAATGCCCAGTTCTTCGCGCATCAGCGATTCATTGACCTTCTCATTAAGAATTTGGTTACGCAAACCCTCCCGATTCAAGTCCGCCTGCAAAGATGACTGCAAGGCGATTCTTAAATAGCCGAGGCAGCTCTGGGCCAGAGATTGAGTTTTGTAGTGCAGAATTCGCAGAAATTCATAATCCCGGTTGGCGGCAATTGTTTGAAATATGTCTTGCTCAATGCTGATTCTATATTCATCAGTATTGTTTTTTGTTGAATACAGATAAACAGGCAGCGTCCGGTGAAGCTCCCGCTGGAGGGTCTGGGAGAAAAAAGCAGTAACTTCTTCCTGCTGCTCCTTCGACAAGAGATCGACCTTGGTGAGCAAAAGAATAATATTCGGTGTGTGGCTGGTAAGTTCACGAATCAAATCCAGATCATGCTGGGACAGGGGCCGGTCGGAACTGACGGCAAGCAGAGCGGTGCCCACGGCTGGAAGCCAGCTTTCTGAAGTGGCTTCGTGGTACTTGAAAATACTTCCCAATCCCGGTGTATCAACCAGCCGCACGCCCGGATATTTTTGTAAAGAAGGCAACTCAATATCTGCAATAGCCACGTTTTTTCATTGCCGGGATTGCCGGCCTCCGAGGTAAATTCAACGATATCGGCCAATGGTATTTCCGTTTTTTTCCCATTGAAATGTTGCACCACGGCCCGTTCTCTCTCGCCATATTGCAGGCGGGTAATGGCAGTGGTGACTGGAATGGCGCCAACAGGCAAAACGTTTTGTCCCAGAAGGCTGTTGAGAAAGGAACTCTTGCCGGCCTTAAACTGCCCCAGAACGGCCACATCAATGGGCGGATTTTGTAAAAGCAGGTTATCAGCGGCCTCCAATTGCCGGGTAAGCGAAGAAAGCTGAAACTTATCGGTGGCCTGGTGAACTGTTTGCAGAAGGTCCCGAATATGGGAGAGGGTTATCTTGTTTGAATTGTTTTCCATCAATAGCTCCTTCAGGTTTTTTATCCTGTAGGAGTTATTAGCGGCCAGGGCGGTTATAAGGTGAACTCCATCACCGGGGTTGTTTTTACACCAGTACTGAAGATTATGTCAAGTCGGTCTTTTTCGATGTACTATTTGATTGAGAAAATGATCAAAGGGGAGAAATCGGAGGAATATACTTAATTTCCCCCCTGAGAATTCAGGGGGGAAATTGAACTTACCTTATTTAATTTTATCAATCCTCACGGCGCAAGCTTTGTATTCCGCCGTTTGGGTTATTGGATCATAAACCGGATTGGTCAACCAGTTGGCGCAGGCTTCCCGGAAATGGAAAGCCATCCAGACCAGGCCCGGTGGCACCTCTTTGGTAATGCGGGCCTTCACGACTACTTCACCGCGGCGCGATTTCACGGAAATTTTTTCTCCATCGACAATGCCTTTGGCTTCGGCATCAGCTGCGGAGATATCGGCTGTCTCTTCACCAAGAATATCATTGATACCCTCGCAGCGTCCTGTCTGGGTTCTGGTGTGATAATGATACAGACGGCGTCCGGTGGAAAGCACCAGCGGATACTCTTCATCCGGAACTTCTGCTGGAGGTATGTAATCTATTGCTTTGAGAACACCCAGACCGCAGGTGAATTTACCGTCTTTGTGCAGAGTCGGTGTGCCCGGATGATCTTCGGTGGGACACGGCCATTGGAGTCCATCATTTTCCAGACGGTAATATTTAATTCCCGCCATGGATGGCGCCAGCACGGACAGTTCATTATCCCAGATTTCCTGAGCGCTGTTGGATTCCCAGTTGTGCCCCATCCGCCTGGCTATTTCCTTGAAGATCCACCAGTTGGGTTTGGCATCACCGGGCGGTACGCTTGCTGTGCGTACACGGTTGACGCGCCGTTCGGAGCTGGCGAAGGTGCCGTCATTTTCACTCCAGGCGGCGGCCGGCAGAATGACATGAGCAAAGCGTGTTGTCTCCGTCGGGAAAATATCCTGGCAGACCAGGAACTCCGCCGATTGCAGTTCATGTTCAACATGATGAATATCCGGCTCGGTGTTGGCCAGGTTCTCGCCAAAAACATAAAAGGCTTTGACTTTTCCGGTGGTCAGATTTTTCATCATCGTGGGCATCATCATGCCTGGTTTGTCGGGCAGAGACTGGACATTCCATGCCTTCATAAATTTCGCCCGTACATCCGGATTGTCTACTCTCTGGTAGCCCGGGAAAACATTGGGCAGTGCGCCCATGTCACAGGCGCCCTGAACGTTGTTCTGACCGCGCTGCGGATTGACGCCGCCGCATTCAAAGCCGACGTTGCCTAAAAGCATCTGGAGATTGGCGCAGGACATGACATTATTCACGCCGCAGATATGCTCGGTGATGCCCAGTGTGTACATCAGCATTGCCGGTTTGATCGATGCCATCGTGCGCGCCAGTTCGCGAATAGTATCGGCGGGAATGCCGGTGATTTCGGCTGCACGTTCCGGGGGATACTCCATTACTTTATTTTTTAATTCTTCAAATCCTGTCGTACAGGTATCTACATATTTTTTATCGTAGAGATTTTCAGCGATCAACACATTCATCAAAGCATTGATCAGCGCCACGTCGGAGCCAACTTTAAGCGGTACATGAATGTCCGCAAAATCCACAAGATCGGTACGCCGTGGATCAATGACGATTAATTTGGCGCCGGCCAGAGCCGCATCTTTAACAAAAGTTGCGGCTACCGGATGTGCTTCAGTCATATTGGTGCCAACCAAAATAAACATTTTTGCTTTCTTGTAATCGGCAAAAGAGTTGGTCATTGCGCCCGAACCAAAAGAAGTCGCCAGACCGGCGACGGTGGGGGCGTGTCAGGTACGCGCGCAATGATCGATATTATTCGTACCGATTACTGCGCGGAAAAGTTTTTGCATCTGATAGGAATCTTCATTGATACTGCGGGCGCAGCTGACGCCGGCAATGGCATCCGGCCCGTCTTTTTGAATTATCGCCTTGAATTTATCGGCGACCAGATCGAGTGCTTCATCCCAGGAAGCCTCTTTGAACTCGCCGTTGTCCTGACGAATCAGCGGTGTTTTGAGCCGCTCTTCGGAATAAATGAAGTCGTAGGCGAAGCGGCCTTTCACACACAATCTGCCCTGATTCGGCTCGGCGTCTTCGACGGCGGTCACTTTTACTATCCTGCCGTCTTTTACGTGCAGCAACTGCTGGCAGCCGACGCCACAGTAAGGGCAGGTTGTACGAATTTTTTGTGTTTCCCAGGGACGGCCCAATCCTTTGGCTTTCTTTTCCGTAAGCGCACCGGTGGGGCACACCTGAACACACTGTCCGCAAAAAACGCATTCACTTTCATTGTAGGGCAAATCACCGCCGGTGACAACCTTGCTCCTACCGCCGCGATAGCCCTGGGAGATGGCGCGGTTGACGACGACTTCGTTGCAGGCCTGAACACAACGGCCGCAAAGAATGCAGCGGCTGAAATCACGGACGATGAACGGATTTACATCTTCCGTGGGGTAGATATTTTTGAACTCTTTTTCTTCAAACTGCAATTCGGTTATTTTATAGTAGTAAGCCAGATCCTGCAGACGGCAATTGCCGTTGGATTCACATACCAGACAATTATGTCTGCCGCTTGCCAGCAGCAATTCGATGTTCATTTTCCGGGCGCGATGAACAAATTCGCTGTCGGTTGTCACTTCCATACCTGGTGTAACCGGCGTGGAACAGGCAGCCATCAGCGATCGCGCGCCTTTTACCTCGACGCAGCAAACACGGCAGGCGCCGGTCGGCGTCGAGCCCTTCAAAAAACAGAGGGTGGGAATCTCGATCCCTCCATTGCGCGCCGCGTCCAGGATTGTCTGTCCCGGCGTAAACGGCGTCTCTTTTCCGTTTAGAATAAAAGTATCGCTCATTTTTTATTTCTCCTGTCCAGAGTCTATGTTTACACTAACATATGCTTAAGTAAGCATAATCATTAAATATGTTGTTAATTACGAAATTATGTCTTATTTGTCAAACGAATTAAATTTGGAGTTGCCGGAATCTGCCGATGAGACAATGATTGTGAATAGTGAAAACCGGAGTATTTTAAGATTCTCCGGGGAAATTTCCCGCTGCCGGGGCGAAGCAATTGTGCTGCCTTTTGACTCTTCGTTGCCGGTGATGAGGTAGTTTTTTGTTTCATTCGGTGCGTCCCCGGCTCCTCCGGGGAACTGAACAGGGCCGCGCATTTTGGGTATGGATATTTATTGAAGAAATTATTTGCGGCGTCTTCCGCCCAGCAGAGACCCCAGGACACCGCGGACGATTTCCCGTCCGACGGAGGAGCCGATGGTGCGGGCGACGCTTTTGGCTGCGGCCTGAACTAAGCCGTCTGTCTTGCCGCCCCGGGGACCGGTGCGTCCAAAGAGGATGTCGTTGAGGCTGCCGCCCAGACCGCCCAGTAAACCACCGCCGCTTTGTTCGGCGGCTTCCGGCGCAGGCGCAGGCGCCTTGTCTGAAGATACGGAACCCTGAACCGAAGCCTGCAGCTTTTCGTAAGCGGATTCGCGATCGAGCACTTTTTCATAATGTCCGTAAATGGTTGATTCTCTAATGGCCTTGGCTCTTTCGTCGCCGCTTAAAACGCCGAGTCTTGAAGACGGCGCAATGACAAAAGATCTTTCTACCTGCTCCGGCCTGCCTTTTTCATCCAGAAATGAAATCAGCGCCTCTCCAACCCCCAGCTCGGTGATTACGTCGGAGGTATTGAAGGCGGGGTTGGGACGCATGGTGTCGGCCGCTGTCTTGACCGCTTTCTGATCGCGGGGTGTGAAAGCGCGCAGAGCATGCTGTACGCGGTTTCCCAGTTGGCCGAGGACGGTTTCCGGGATATCCAGCGGGTTCTGCGTGACAAAGTAAATGCCCACACCTTTGGAGCGGATCAGGCGCACTACCTGTTCGATCTTTTCCAGCAGGGCCGCCGGCGCATCGTTGAACAGCAGATGAGCTTCGTCAAAGAAAAATACCAGCTTCGGCTTTTCGGGATCACCCACTTCCGGCAGTTGTTCGAAAAGCTCGGCCATCATCCACAACAGAAATGTGGAATAGAGTTTCGGATTGTTGTAAAGCCTGTCGGCGGCAAGCACATTGACCACTCCGCGCCCCTCGCTGTCGGTCTGCATCAGATCGGCAATGTCCAGCATCGGTTCTCCGAAAAACTTATCGCCGCCCTGCT
>DAOQVG010000091.1:0-6760 GCA_035341435.1 Smithellaceae bacterium | reverse complement strand
CGCTCATCTCCCACCGCCAGCACCGCTTTTGCATAGGCGTAGCCCCGCGCGGCCGCCTTGCCTTTCAGGAAGACCCGTTCGAGCTTTTCTTTCTTCCCGCGGGTAATCTCTGACGGCGCAGTTCGCTGCAGAGAAATGATCATCCGAATATTTTCAAATACGGTGGCGAGCTGAGAGGCGACGATTTGCAGCGCCTTGATATCGCTGTCCTCGAAACGGTTGTTTTCCTGGCGTTGAAGTGTAAGGACGCCGACGGGTTTTTCAACGCTGACAATGGGCACGGCCAGAAATGATTTATAACGCTCTTCCCCGGTGCCCTTAAAATAGCGGAAACTGGGATGGCTAAAACCGTCGGAGATACAGACCGGTTCGTTTTGTTCAAAGACTGCGCCCACTATCCCTTCACCGGGTTTGAGGCTTATTTTCCCGACGGCATGCGGCTGCAGACCGGTATTCGCCCGCAGCACCAGTTTGCCCTTAACTTCATCGTGAATATAAATGGAGCAGACATCTGCACGCATGTACTTCGCCACCATGACAACGATTTTGTCGAGCAGATGCTCAATATTTGAGCTGCCTTTCAACACCCAGTCCAGCTGGCCGATATCAAGAAATAAATTTAAATAATCCATGGCATTACCCGTTGATGATTATTTTTTATGGATTATACGGCTTGTCGCTGCCCAATGCAAATGCTGTTTCAAATTTGTTCTTTGTTTAATCGACTTTTATCATGGTCTTCTTTTTTATCTGTAGTGTTCGCAATCAATCCCGTATTTATGAATCTTATGCAGCAGGGCATTTTTTGTTGTTCCCAGCAAACGGGCCGCGGCTGATTGATTGCCTTTCGTTTTCGTCAGGACATGCATGATAACAATTTTTTCACAGTCGCTCAAAAAACGATCCAATAAATTTTCTTGGCCGCAAACTTTATCCCTGTTCATAAGCCTGCCTCATCCTATGGCTTTTCCGCCCCGGTCTCCGTTGCTGATGCGCACGCATTCCATGAGATCAACCACAAAAATCTTGCCGTCGCCGACGGAGCCGGTATGCGCTCCTTTGGAAATTGCAGAAAGCGTCGGTTCCATAAATTCATCATTGACGGCAATATCCAGTCTTATTTTATTGAGCAGACCACCTGCCTCTTTCGCCCCGCGATAGATTTCCGTTACGCCTTTCTGTCTGCCCTGACCAACGACATTGGTGACGGTCATTAGATTTACGTCCACGGCCTCCAACTCTTTTTTAACAGCTTCCAGCTTATGCGGCTGTATAATTGCAGTTATTAATTTCATGACGTCTCCCTCCTATTCGATCACGGTGTAAGCAGCTTCGCTCTGCTGAGTCAAATCCAGCCCGACGATTTCATTTTTTTCCTTAACCCTCATGCCGATGACGGCATCTACAATTTTGAAGATGATGAAAGTCATTACGGCGGCAAAGACTATAGTGACAAGCAGCATCAGACCTTGAACCATAAACTGATGAGCGTTGCCGAAAAAGAGTCCATCCGTACCGGCGGCATTGACGGCTTTCTCCGCCAGGAGACCGGTGGCTATTGTTCCGAAGGTTCCGCCGACGCCGTGTACACCGAAGGCGTCGAGTGAATCATCATAGCCCACTTTTGACTTGATCACAGCGACGGCCAGATAGCAGACAAAAGCAACGGCCATGCCGATAAACAGCGCGTTCACCGGATTGACAAAACCGCAGGCCGGTGTGATGGCGACCAGGCCCGCCACTGCTCCGGTAACCGTACCGAGAATGGTCGGCGTGCCATTGTGCCACCATTCAATGAGAGCCCAGGTTAAACCGGCGGCAGCCGTTGCCGTATTAGTCGTCATAAAGGCGTTGGCGGCAATTCCGTCCGCGGCCAGAGCGCTGCCAGCATTGAATCCAAACCAGCCGAACCACAACAAAGCTCCACCCAGAACCGTAAACGGCAGATTATGCGGACGAATCGGCCTATGGTTATACCCGATTCTCTTGCCCAGCATTACGGCAAGTACGAGCGCCGAAATTCCTGAACTGACATGAACAACTATTCCTCCGGCGAAATCAAGGGCGCCCAGACTTTTCAGCCAGCCGCCTGTTCCCCAAACCCAATGGGCCAGGGGATCGTAAACAAACGTTGCCCAGAGAAAAGTGAACATCAGGAAAGCCGGAAATTTAACTCTTTCCGCATAAGAGCCGATGATCAAAGCCGGCGTGATGACGGCGAACATCATCTGAAAAACCATGAAAACAGTGTGCGGAATAGTTGCCGCATAATTCGTGTTCGGCGCAGCGCCCACACCATGAAGTCCCGCCCAACTCAAGTTGCCGATGATTCCATGAAAATCAGGTCCAAAGGCCAGAGAATAACCGAACAACATCCACTGCAGGCTGATTACACACAGGATAATGAAACACTGCATTAAAATGGAGAGAACGTTTTTCCTCCGCACCAGTCCTCCGTAAAAGAATGCCAGTCCCGGCATCGTCATCAACAATACCAGCGCCGAAGACATCAATACCCACGCTGTATCTCCCGAATTCATAATAGCCGCCTCCTTTGAAAAATTTATTTTCCTCGCAGTATTTTTATGGCAAAGACAATGCCAGCAAAAAGGCGGTATGTGTAAATATCTGATATATGGTACAAATATTGTGATTTTAAGCGCCGGGTCGGAAAATAAATTTTCTACATTTATGCGAAAGCAACAAGTCCAATGGAACAAAAGAGTATTCTTTTGTGCAGGGGAAGATTGCAACAAGAAGATTGCATACAAAATAAATAACGGATATATTCCTGCCGGTACTTAACGGTATTGCAACTGTAAAGTAATTTTTCTCAGAAAATAACACACTTCAAAAAGAGACTGTAATCAGATGACAAAAATATTGATTGTCTATCATTCCCAGACCGGTCATACGAAAAAAATGGCCGAAGCGGTCGCCGACGGCGCAAAGGTGATTGAAAATACGGAAGTCATCCTGAAGAAAGCCGGTGAGGCGACACTGGATGATCTTTTATCCTGCAGCGGGCTGGCGATTGGTACGCCGGAAAATTTCGGCTATATGTCCGGCATGATCAAGGATTTTTTTGACCGGACATACAACGACGCCCAGGACAAGGTCTTTCGCAAGCCGTATGTCGTTTTTATCAGCGCAGGAAACGACGGCACGGGCGCTCTGCGCGCCATCGAGCGCATCGCCCTGGGCTACAAATTCAAGAGCGTTTTTCCGCCTGTAATTGCCAAGGGCAGAATTACCGAAGAAATCCTCGAACAATGCCGCGAACTGGGAGGAACGCTGGCCGGCGGCTGCGCACTGGGAATATATTAAAGAAGATGAAGCGAAGACTGCCGGATAAACGGAGACGCTCCGGTTTCCGCAATATAACAGTTGAGAAAGGAATTGCTGATTAAATGAAACAGGCCAGGAAAAAATCAAAGTCCGCCGCCGGAAAAACCGGTTCCGACAACGTTCCATCGACTGGAGGACGCCGCACACAGGTACGTAAGTCGAATGTACACGGTAAGGGTGTCTACGCCGTCCGTCCCATCAAGGCCGGCGAAATGGTACTGGAATATAAGGGCAAAATCATTACCTGGCGCAAAGCCCTGGCCCTTCATCCCCACGATCCCAGCCAGCCCAATCATACTTTCTACTTCCATCTGGACGACGGCCACGTTATCGACGGCAAACAGGGCGGCAACTCCGCCCGCTGGATCAATCACGGCTGCGAACCCAATCTGGAAGCTGAACAGGATGGAAATCGCGTTTTTCTTCGAGCCTTGCGCGATATTGCAGTCGGCGAGGAACTTCTTTTTGATTATGCCTTGATGATCGAGGGCCGCAAAACCGCCAAGGTCAGGAAGGAATATGCCTGTTTTTGCGGCGCTCCCACCTGCCGCGGCACGATGCTGCACATCAAAAAATAGGCTGAGGACCGAAGGCTAAGGGCTGAATACTAAAGTAATTCCATTGCTAAATCAATGATGATACCGCGGCGGCAACCACCCCCTACCCCCGCCAGCGGGGGACAGAGGCGACGAAATATGGTTCGACGAGCTCACCATGACTGGTTATCAGCTTTAAACCTGCTCTGAGCCTGCCGAAGGACCAACAAAGGTAGCGCTTGATTTAGAAATGGAATAAGGCGGTGCATCCGATCAGCCATTGGCTTTTCTCGAGCTGATGAATTCCGAAAACATCCGGGGAAGGGGAGCTTGGATGACCATCTTTTGTTTGTTGTAAGGGTGTAAAAAAATCAGACAGGCGGCGTGCAAGGCCGCACGCGGCAGGATAAGGCTTTCCAATAGCTCGGCCGTCAAACCATGTTCAATAAATGTGAGAAAAGCCGTCTCGTCCCTGCCGTAGAGTTTGTCGCCGACAATCGGGAAACCGGCGGAAAGCAGGTGGGCGCGTATCTGATGGAGTCTGCCCGTTTGGGGGAAACACCGGACAAGGGAAGCATCGCCGGTGGTCAGGACTTTCTGAAATCGCGTTACCGCACTTTGATTCCCTCCCGTCCATGCCCTGCGCTTCTTGCGGACAGCGGATTCGCTGTCACGTCCGAGCGGCAATTCAACGATCAACTCCTTGTCGGGGAAAACCCCGTGTACGAGGGCGAGATACTCCTTTGATCCCTGCATGAGCGCCGTGGAAAGACTTCCGGCGCTTTTTTCATCAAAGGCCAGCAGGAGAACTCCCGATGTTTCGCGGTCAAGGCGATGCACCGGGTAAACCTTGCGCCCGCAGCGCTCCTGCATCAGGGCAACAAGAGTGTTGTTGAAATACCGCCCCGCAGGATGGACGGGCAAATTCCCCGGTTTATCGACGGCGGTAAACCACTCATCTTTGTACAGGATTGTTATCCGGTCATCGACTTCCGGCTCAACGATGCAGCTTCCATCCCACGCCAGCATTTCTCCGCCTTGCAGCGTCAGTGCGGGATTCAGGACATTTGCGCCGTCGAGCGATAACTTTCCTGCTGCAATCTCTCTTTGCCATTGCTCCAACGAGAGATAAGAAAATCTTCCGGCGCAATAGCTCGCCAGACTTTGCCCTGCTGCCGGAAGAGGAATTCTGGACGTGATGATTCGTGTTCGTTGCATGGGTGGTAAATGTGATTTCTTGATATAAATTGAGATCTTTACTCTGTCTTCCACTTGATTTGAAATTCTATTTCTTCTTCCTGCCCCGATTTTTCATGCTCTATCGTAAATGTAGCGCGCGCCGGGACGTAGATTCGTTTCCCGGCGATCTGGATTGCAAAGCGTTTGCTGTTTTCTATGGAGTCGGCCAGACGGCGCAGCTTGGCTACAAACTCTTCCTGGGAATATTCCTTTTCAACATCCCTTTCCTGCTTACTGTTCATTTTTCATTTCTCCAATTTATTTTCGGGATAACGATTAAGATGAAAAGTCTCATTTCAATCTTCAAAGTTAAAACCAGTGGTGAATTTATCATCTGTTTTTCCAGTAGTCCGGGTGCTGATGCAAGTGCATAATTGCGAGTATGTATGCGCAATCTGAATCAATGCTGTAGAGGACACCGAAAGGAAATCGGTTGGTCAGGCAGCGACGAATGTTACCTTCCAGAACTGGCCAGGCAAGCGGATAGGACAGGATGTTTTGTATAGATGAGTATACCTCCAGCGAAAAGTCTTCACCCAGTCCCACCTCGCACTCTTCGTAATATGAGACGGCAGCAAGGAATTCTGCCTCGGCTTCCGGGTGAAAGACAAAAGTCATCTGGCAAAGCGCTCTTTAATTTTAGCGAAGACAAGATCACCGGAAATTGACTCGACGCGTCTGGAACGGAGTTGGGCAAGTCGCTGCTTGGCAACGCCAACCCATTCATTATCAATATCTGGGTTCGGGATGTTCAGGGTGCGCAGAAGTGAATCCACCACAATGATACGTTCTTCCACGGGAAGCGCGGCGGCCTCTTGAATGATTTCTTTTGTGCCGTGCATGATATATCTCCTGTAATTTTGCAACTAATAATATCACATGGGTTTGTTTTTCGCAATTTTCAATAACCAAAACATTAACCGGAGTTAGGCACATCCCAGTTCCCGATTAATGCAATAATAAAAATTTTTTCAGAATACTCCTTTACCAATTTATTTCGGAGACAACAATTAAAATGCGAAGTTCGTTATGCGGCACAATTGCGCGCAGGCAATTCCCAGCCAGGTGCCGACAATATTCCCCAGTATTGCCAAAAGCAGGCCGACGGAAGCCAGGCCCGGCTGATAGATTTCCGCCACTATGGGCGCCGACGCAACCCCGCCGATGTTGGCCTGGCTTGCAGCGGCAACCAGAAACATGGGTGCCTTTATGAGCCGCGCGCCAACCAGCAGAACGGCGGCATGAATCGCAACGATCAGCATTCCTGCGGCAATGAGCTCCAGAGCAGAACTGATGCAGGCAACCGACGCCTTGGCGCCGATGGCCGTCAGTACGAAATAGAGGAGGTCGTAGCCGGTCCGGGTGGCGCCGGATCGCTCCAGTTTACGGGCCGGTGTGAGAGACAGCATGATGCCGATGATGGACACAATGATGATCGTCCAGGTGTAGCTGTTTGCTATGTCTTTTATATGCGGCAGCTGCCGGGCGAGCAGATGCGCCGCGCCGCTTCCCGCGCAGGCGACAAGCAGGGCGAGAACGACACCCGACAGGGTCCTGGTGCCGTCGGCCTCGGCAGACCGGTCACCGGCGCTCCTTTCCAGATGTTCCAGTACGGTGCGATCGGCGCGATTCCAGCG
>DAOQVG010000090.1:0-6895 GCA_035341435.1 Smithellaceae bacterium | reverse complement strand
ACCGCCTCGAACATCAAGCCGCTCCACCGGATCGGCGTTTCACGCGTCCCGGTGAACTTGGTATTATACCTCTTAGGAGTACTTCATGACCTTTAAAGAAAAACTGAAAACAATTTGGAGCAAAAACAACTCACTGCTTTGTGTTGGCCTTGACCCAGATATATCCCGTTTTCCTGTCCATTTGAAAAACGGTTTAGATTCAATTTTTCAATTCAATAAAGCTGTTATCGACGCAACCCATGACTTGGTGTGTGCGTTTAAACCGCAAATAGCATATTTTTCAGCCGAAGGTGCCGAAAAACAACTCGAACAAACAATAGCTTATATAAAAAGTAAATATCCACACATTCCGATTATTTTAGACGCGAAGAGAGGAGATATAGGCAGCACAGCGCAAAAATATGCAATCGAAGTGTTCGAAAGGTACGGGGTTGATGCGGTGACGGTTAACCCGTACTTAGGTTATGACTCTGTTAAACCTTTCCTCTCATATCAAGAAAAAGGGAGCATTATTTTATGTCGAACATCAAATTCTGGAGCCGGAGATATTCAGGACTTGGTGGTTGACGGTGAACCGTTATACATTCGTATAGCTCGGTTAGTCAGTGAGAATTGGAATACAAATAACAATTGTTTACTTGTCGTCGGCGCAACGTGGCCGTCACAAATGCATGAAATCAGAAAAATAGTCGGCGATATGCCATTTCTTGTTCCTGGGGCCGGTGCTCAAGGTGGTAATGTAG
Source organism: Smithellaceae bacterium (assembly GCA_035341435.1). GTDB lineage: Bacteria > Desulfobacterota > Syntrophia > Syntrophales > Smithellaceae > MVRV01. The sequence continues at coordinate 6,152 of DAOQVG010000090.1, read as the reverse complement.
AAGCAATGGTAAAGGCTGGTCAGACTAAAGATGGTACTGGAATGATCATCAGTTCATCAAGAGGCGTATTGTATGCCAGCAGTGGAAGTGATTTTGCTGATGCGGCAAGAGCTGTCGCGCTAGATTTGCGAGATCAAATTAATACATACCGAGAAAAGGCATAACAAGGCTTTTGCAGCAGAACGTGAAAAGCGCGCGCCCGCTGAAAAGCAACGTTGGCCCTGAGATGGGATACGTGGAGTTAAACATTTCAAAATAACAGGTAAATCATGAGGAATGATATAAAATCGATCTACCCGCTCGCTATGCTCCGGGTGATTGCGGCGTTGGAGATATAAGGAGGCTGTTGTGGCCATATCCATAAAACGAGTTTACGACGCACCGGCAAAAACTGACGGAATCCGGGTTCTGGTGGATCGCATCTGGCCCCGCGGCATGAAAAAAGCGGATGCAAAGATTGATGTCTGGTTAAAAGATGTGGCGCCATCAACAAAATTGCGCCAGTGGTTTGGACATGATCCTGAAAAATGGATTGAATTTTGCGACAAGTATCTTGCCGAACTGAAAGAGAACCCGGCATTGGTTGAACTCCAAGCGCTGTCTCGCCAGGATAAAATTACACTGGTGTATGCGGCCAGGGATGAGCAGCACAACAACGCTGTTGTTCTTAAGGATCTTCTCGACCAGGACAACGATTCGCACTAGCCCGCGCCGCTTCACGCTGTCTGCTGATGAGCAGTGGTAAGCATTCTAACTCCATTTCTAAATCAAGCGCTATCTTTGTTGGCGTCGTCGTCGGCTTCCTCAACGTATGTATAATACGCCTGCGGAGCCTCCTCCTTGCCGCCGCGATATCATCATTGATTTAGAAATGGAATAACTCCCCGGTATATTTCTATGCCGGTTTCATCTTAACAATGTTAAACTGAACAGGAGAACTCAATGAACGCTGACGCCAATAAATTTTCTGATCTCCAGGAATTATTGATTGAACAATCACCGGATGCCGTCATATTTGCCGACAGCGCCGGTATGATCCGCATTTGGAATGCGGCAGCGGAGAGAATTTTCGGATTTACGAAAAATGATGCTCTGGGGGCAAACCTAAATATCATCATTCCTGAGCGTCTTCGGGATGCCCATTGGCGCGGGTTCGAGCGTGCCCTGGCGGAACGCACCACGAAGTACGCCGGACAAGCCTTGCCCACCAAGGCAGTACGTTCGGATGGGTCGCAGATCTATGTCGAGCTAACTTTTGCCATTGTCATCGATGCAAAGGGTGACGTCTTGGGTGCGCTCGCACATGCGCGCGATATTACGAAACGCTTCGAGAAGGAGCGGGCCGATCGAAAGAATCTCCAGAAACCCTAGAAATTATTAGACACCAGGGCCCAGCCATATTGCCTATTGCCGCGTGCTACCTATTATCGAAACCGTTAGAGCAGACCCCGCCATGAAGGGACTGTATAGCAACAAGGATAACCGAAAGCAACAGACGATCAGACAAGAGGAATCGCAAACGCCATACAGCGGATCGCAAAAAGCTGCGCCCGCTGAAGAGCCCGTTACGTTAACTAGAAGGAGGTAAAAAAATGCGCAATATAATTATCACATGGATATTGGCTATCACTTTATTCGCTTTTACCCCGGCCTTTGCAGATAAACCATCAGGATCGGCATATCTCGATGGAGGTCAAAGTAAGGTTGCTGTCATTCTATGCCATGGCCGCGGACAATATCCAACCTGGAAAGTTGTAGATCCGCTGCGAAAAGGCATTCATGAAAAGCTCGGGTATCACACGCTGTCGCTGCAAATGCCTGCGGGAAAAAAGAAATGGGAAGCCTATGCGCCGGACTTTCCACGCGCGTACAAGGAGATTGATTCCGGCATCGCCTTCTTGCGAGATGAAAAGAAAGTTGAGCGGATCTATCTCATGGGTCACAGCATGGGAAGCCGGATGGCGACTTCATATCTTGCCAGCAGCCCTAAAGCTCCAGTCGTGGGCTTCATCGGCGTCGGCATCCGAAATGGCGGCGATGAGCCGCTGGACAGCAACGCGAACCTCCGCCACGTCGTACTGCCGGTACTCGACGTTTACGGCGACGGCGGCGATGGGGTTGACGCGAAGCATGCCAGAGCAAGATCGGACATGGTTTCGGATCGCTATAAGCAAGTACTAATTAGTGGTGCGAGCCACACTTTCGATGACCATGAGAAAGAAATGCTAAAGGCCGTGATCGATTGGTTGTCTGAAAAACAATAGGAATCCATATGGCCTAACAAAGCAAATGCACTCGGCCAGCAAAAAGGGCCGCGACTTCAGCGCTCCGCTTTTTGTTGCCGGTGATTTGCGGTGTTATGTTTATTAGATGCCTCGATCCGGCAACGGCGGATTACGGCTTCAAAAACTTAATATATCAGATATGCACCAAGGAAAAGCATAATTTATTAGCCCATTTACAACAACATCGCCAAACAATTTTGCAGTCCCGTATTGGCCGCCGGATCATTTGATGGAACTGTATGGGAGAAAACCGGCTATCCCAACCCTTATGTTTGGAGCAGGATATGCTCGGTGACGAAATTGCAAATTTAAATTTGCTCTCTATATTTTGGCAACGAATTCGAATTTTTCGTTGTTGGGGCCGTCGAAAAAAACGATTCTCGCTGTTCCGACTTCTCTGGGTTTTGTATAGGGAACGCCCAGATCATTCAACAATTGAATTTTCTCGCCCAAATCGTCTACCTTGAAAGCGATATGTTCAATGGGGCCCACCGTTTTTTGAGTGTTGGTCTTCATACCGATGAGCTCTATAACCGCACCGCCGACATCTAAAAAAACAAGCCTGCATTCCGGATAATGATAGTCCTTCAAGACATTTGCCGATAAGACGGATTCATAAAATTTCAGGGATTTTTCCATATCCAGGACTTTGATGCCTATATGACCAAATATCATTTTGAGCCTCCTGTTTTTCATAACAAAATTTGCACACGGTTCGTTACCCGGCAATCACCTCGTAAAACTGAGGAGTCGGATGACCGTCAAGTAAAGGTTCAACGCGCTTGCCTGCTTCGTCATGGTCGGGGCTGGTATGCATAGCCATAAAGGTTTCATGACTTTCGTGTTCTACAACAGCAGCGTAGTTGCCGCCTTTCAAGGGCTTCAAAAGCCGCCGGTTAATAAAGCCTTTATGCTTTACAAACAGTTTATTTGACCAGGCAAACCATTCTTGAAACTCAGCATCCTTGCCTGCCTTGATCGGCGGGAAATGAATAAGAACTACAAACATGGTCGATACCTCCTTATTGTTATTTGCGACAATTGTAACTCAGGATACATTCATCCTGGACCAAAATAATACGTTTCTATTCTGCTGTTGAATCTACTTTTTCCGCTACTCTCGTCGTGGATATAAATACCAAAACTATGCATCCGCATCAATAAATATAACAGTCAAACCTTACCCGTTTATAATATTGGCTATTGAGCATTCCTGCTTTTTGCTTCATGGTTTCATCCGGTAATACCTCAGCAGGATTAAACCGGAAAAACCGGCGCAAAGCAGGCCGCCTACGGAGTAGGCACCGCTGGCGATGGCGGAGGGAAGAAGATAGAGGGTAACGGCGCCGAATGCCGGGCCGACAAAAAGGCCCGCTCCGATCATCGCTTCATGCACGCCGGCGTTGGCAGCCTGATGCTGCGGCACGTTCATGGAATAGTAGAGCGAGGAATAATAGATAAGCCCGATGGACAGACCGAAGGCGATTTGTGCGATCAAAAGCATGGAAATCGATTGCGAAAGGAGAATTCCAAAAAATCCCAGGATCATCATGAGGTACGCTCCCGCCAGCCACCGGAAACGGTAATGCCAGCCCGTCCATTGCCAAAGCACCGCAAAAGCGGCCAGCCTGGCGAACATCCAGAGAGAGCAGACAATGCCGGCCATGCCTGTCGATAGGTTAAGTTTTGCGGCGATGGAGGGAATCAGCGGAATAATGGTATTGATGGCGACATAGGAAAAAGGGCTGGAAAGCCAGGCCATGTGCAGGAACCTTTTTGCCTCGCTGAGGTAAATAGTCGGAGCCGGAGTTTCTTCGTGCAGTTTTCGGGTGTCTTCTTTTTTTATCAATCCGGCGGTGTATGATATCAGAATCAGCTCGGCCATTGCGATTCCGAGGGGAACCCAGAAAACGCTGGCCATGCCCAGGTTCTCAATCAGAATGCCTGCCGTGAAGTACGCCAGCGCCGCGCCGCCGGCCCAAACTACATTATAGATGCCGATGATCCGGGGCAACTGCCCGCCTGTCTTACTGCTGATCAGGGTTTCCAGAGGGGGCCAGGTAAAGCAGATTCCCAGAGTCCATAAGCAATAGACCATGACCTGCGCCGCAGGAGTCGGCAGTACCATGCCCAGGAGCATGGCCGAAACTACGCCGCAGGCGCCGATGCGGAGCACGCGTATGCACCCGTAGCGTTGAGCAAATTTACCGCCCATCCAGGCGGCGGCAATATAGACAAAACCGCCGGCGGCGGCAGTCAGCAAATTTTCCACTTCTCCGAAGCCGAACGTGTGCCGCAGGTAGAAAAAAATAAAATTGGAGTAATAAATAGTGGCGTAGCAATTGAGAAGTTCAATAAGAAAAATTAAGATTTTTACCGGACCGATCGTCATTTCGTTTTTCACTGATCACCTTAACAAGCGGGAATTAAATTAAATTTCTCGTCATTGACACGCACTGCAGTTTCTTCTATACTGCTTTCCAAAGACACGGCTTGCAGACTATATCAAGTCGCCCTTGCTGCCAATGAATTTATTGGTTTGAATTGCCGGTTTCCTTCAAGTGTGCGCAGTAATGCCGCGGATAAAAAGCTTCCTCTTTAATGTTAAGAGGATAAGATGAATGCAAACTGGTATTATAATATCGAACTATCCATTTCTCCTTCTCCGGTTATAGCGGAATCCAATTGAAACAAAGCAACATGGCCTGACCTTTCAGAGCAAGGAAGGATTCAATGTTTGAAAATGCCGAACCCCGGGAGTCGCTTTCCATAGTTGACGCGGTCGCTATCGTTGTAGGCGTGGTTCTGGGAGTGGGTATTTTCAAAACCCCGTCGATTGTGGCTGCCAGCGCGGAAAGCGACGGGATGGTGCTGCTGTTCTGGCTTATCGGCGGGCTGGCGTCGCTGATCGGCGCTTTATGCTATGCGGAGTTGATGTCCGCCGATCCGCACGCAGGCGGCGATTACCATTATCTGCAGAAAGCATTTGGTCCGATTCCTTCCTTCCTTTATGCCTGGGCGCGTATAGCCGTCATTCAGACCGGATTTATTGCCATGGTGTCCTTTATCATCGGCGACTACGCCTCCGAGATTTTTCGCCTGGGCCGGTTTTCCACTTCGATATATGCGGCTTTGATCATTGTTCTGCTCACCGCACTTAACATTGCCGGCCTCCGGCGGGGCAAGTTGACGCAGAAAATACTCGTTGGAGGGATTATCATCGGGTTGATAACAATATCCGCCATTGGATTGCTGACAGGTGCTCCACAACAAGTTATTCCGGAAGGCAACGTCATTCCGGAACAAAGAGAACTGGGGAAGGCCCTGATCTTTGTCCTGCTGACCTACGGAGGATGGAACGAAGCATCGTTTCTTTCCGCCGAAGTGCGGTCGGGACGCCGCAATCTACTGAAGGTGCTCCTTTACAGCATCGGCACCGTTACGGGAATTTACCTGCTGGTAAATATCGCCCTTTTGAAAAGTCTCGGGCTGGCCGGCATGGCGTCCTCCAGCGCCGTCATTGCCGAAATGATGAAAAGAACTTTGGGCACGCCGGCCGGTGATTTGGTCAGCCTGCTGATTCTTTTTACAGCGGCAAGTACGATGAATGCGGCCATAATCACCGGCGCGAGGTCCTGTTATGCGCTGGGCAGGGATTTCCCGCTGCTGAGCTTTCTGGGGCGTTGGCAGGGACTGAAACAGACACCGGTCAACGCACTGTTGCTCCAGGGAAGCGTCGCCCTTATCCTCGTTGTTTTGGGAACGGGAACGCCCGACGGTTTTGTGCTGATGGTGGAATACACCGCCCCCGTTTTCTGGTTCTTTTTTCTGCTGGTAGCTGTGTCTGTTTTCTGGATGAGGCATAAA
>DAOQVG010000089.1:0-6944 GCA_035341435.1 Smithellaceae bacterium | reverse complement strand
GCGTACTTGGCGTACGCCGCAGTGACGAAGGATGAAGCGCAACGCAGCATCCGGCTTTTTTACGGGATCATCACTGTTTGCAACCGGCCAGGCATCTGGCCAGATCATCAGCCATTTCCCGCCCGTGCTGATAGCGTTCATTGCGATTTTTGGTCAGGGCTTTTTCCAAAACGACAACACAATCATCGGGAATCTGCGGAACCAGTTCCTGGACAGGTTTGGGGTTTGTTGTTGTAATCTGCAGGCGCAGGGAATTCAGATCGTCGGCGTAAAACGGCTTTTCTCCCGTCAGCAGTTCATAGAAAACGACTCCCAGGGAAAACAGATCCGAACGTCCATCCACTTTTTGTCCATCCACCTGCTCAGGCGACATATAGCTGGGAGAACCGACAATAACACCGCTGTGCGTGCTGGAAGCGTCAAGTATCCGGGCGATCCCGAAATCGACGACCTTGATCTTTCCATTCTTCAGGATTCGAATATTGCTCGGTTTGATATCCCGGTGCACCACGCCGTTGGCGTGAGCGTATTCGAGCGCCTCCGCCACATCGGAAACTATCCGGATTGTCTCAGAAAAGGGGAGGAGGTTTTCCTTTTGGCAGTAGGACGTCAGGTCTGATCCCTCCAGAAACTCCATGGCCATGTAAGCCATTCCCTGATGCTCGCCGACGTCATAAATGCTTAAAATGTTGGGATGCGCCAGTTTGCCGATGGCCTCCGCCTCCAGAAAGAACCTTTTTTTGTGCTGAAAGGAGTCTCTGCTGTCCCCATCGATGTAACGCAGAGTTTTAATGGCGACGTTCCTGTTGATGAGCGGGTCGCGTCCCAGGTACACCGTTCCCATGGAACCGCGTCCCAGTTCTTTGACGATTTCATAGCGGCCGATTGTTCGGCCCGGTCTAGCAGCCACAACGGTGGCGTCGCCGGAGAAAACAGCCTTCGTCTCCGCGGGTTGTACCGGAATGACGGTTGTGCCGGTTGACGGCTGGCTGTGGACATATTTTTCTTCGTCCCTCGAATATTCCGATTCGACGAGCGCCTCCGCCGCCAGCATCTGCGCCAGAAAACTGGCATCCAGAACTTTGCTGATGAAACGGTTTTTGTCGATCAACCGGGAATAAGAATCCGGAAGACTGTTAACGTGGACAGTGCCGTTAATCCTGCCGGTAAATAGTTTGGCGACCTGATTCGCCAAGAACAAAACCGTGACATAATTACGCTGCTCACCGGAAAGATCCAGGTCGTTCATATTCACGAAAGACGGTGCGTGGTGCATGCGTATTGAATTGATCATCAGTTCGGAAAAATTCCATTGTTCAAGGATGATCTGTCCAATGACGACATGATTGACGCCGAGCAGACTGTCTTCTTCCAGAATTGAGTTTTTACAAGGGTAATTTTTCCAGAAGTCGGATTCCTGTTTCTGCACCTGCGGCAGATCCAGTACGATAAGTTTTCCAATATCATGTAGAATTCCCAGGGTGAACAGAGTGCCTTTGTTCAAACCATCGACAAGGTCATAGAAGTGCGAAGCGCAGACGGATGTAATGCTGGCGTGTTTCCACAGATAGGCCATTTTTTCTTTATGGCCCGCCGAACTTGTCTGAAACATCTGGAGCATGCTTTCCCGGTAAAGGATATTCTTGATGTTTTGCAGGCCCAGGATCATCAGCGCATGACCTATAGAATCGATTTTATTCTGCATGCCGAAATAAGAGGAATTGGCCATGCGGAGAATTTTGGCCGCCAGTACAGGGTCGGACATAATAATCTTGGATAGGTCCGCCATCTGTACAGAAGGATTGTTGATGCTTTTCTGCAATCGGATATGTTCCGCGCGGAAGTTTTTCAAGGTGGCGATGCGGTTTAAAATCAGCTTCATTGTATCGGGCGCGACATCCTGCTTCGTTAAAGGCGTAATGCCGGCATCTGAAGAATCCACCGCCGGAGCAAAGACAGTTTCGATGCCCGTCTGCATATATTTCCGGAGAGTGCCGTGAATACCGGAGTTTCCCAGTTCATCAAGTAACGGGTCGCCTGTATGCTCTTCCGGAACTTTTATTGCCGGAAGAATTGCCGGCGGGTGGGCTTTGTCCGGTGAGGCTTCCGTCCGGCGCCGCTCGGTGGTTTTTTTACTGTAGTGCTTTGTTTTTTTAGAAGAAATATCATTTTTCTGCCTGAATAAAAGAACATATATTAAAAATAATATGACAGAGGCGGCTGCTGCCGCCGCGATAAAAATTGATATTTCCATTAATTTAAGTTATCCTTAAAAACATAAATAAAAGAATAATTTTTTTCAATGTTTACAAAAATTCAACATAAACAGCAAGAAAAATTTGTCTACTTCAAAAGATACATAATATGTGTTGCAGCAGTTAGTGTGAAACTTTTAAATTATGAGTGCTGATAATTACCGTCTAGTATTCAACGGTTTGACGCCGAGCGCGGATTTAAAGAAACTGGTAGTGTATTTCCGGAAAGACCTGGGACTGCCGCCGGAAGAAATTTCAACCGTGATTAATAATGCGCCCCGTGTTTTGCGTTATTTTGATGATCAACAGGCGGCGGAGTTTTCTCAATCCGTTCTGGCCAAGATGGGCTGTTTTACCCGGTTGGAGCCGGTCGTCACCTATCCCTATTTAAATTTCACCATTTCCCAGAGGCATGACCGTCTGGTCAAAAAGGAATTGAGCAAAGTGCTCAGGTGCCGGACGAGCCTGGTGATGCTGCTCGTTCAGATTGAGAAGGGATTGCTCAAAACTTCATTGCCGTCGATGATGGGCTCTTTTGAAGATCAACTGATTGATAGTTTTCGGGAAAGCGACACGGTCATCAGCATCGACGATTCCCGTGTTCTGCTCCTTGGGTTCGCTACGGATAAAACGGGGGCGGGCATGCTTCAGGATAAGGCGTGCCGGATTGTGAAAAAACTCCTGGGGGAAGAGGTCGTCGTTAAAACAGGATATTCCATGTTTCCGGAGGATGCCCAATCTTTGGAAAAGCTCTTATATCTGGCAAGTCGACCCGGACAGGATGCGGTAAAAAGCGGTGTGGCAAAGGCCCGTGAGCGACAGTTGGGCAGGGCGCCTGCCGTTCACCGGTTGGAGAAAAAAGAGGGGCCGACACCTTTACAAATTTGTTTTACAAAAGCGCGGGGAAAGATCTTCAAAAGACTCCTCAATATGGATTCGCAGACTCTCTGCCTGGGGCTCAGCAAAATATCCCGGGTTCAGCAGAAGGAATTCCTGTGCCGCCTTCCTATCGATTCTCCATTGATACCTGCCCTGGAGGAATATGTAAATAATCAACCCGATTTGATTTTCGATCCGGCGGGGGAAGGGCATTTCAATGCGGTTATTAATCAGATGGAATTGGAGGCGGGGCTGGCCAATCGGGATGAACTGCAGGACAAATTGCTCTTCAGGTTGAGGCAGGGAGACGACCTGCCCACACTGCCGTCGATCGCGGTGCGCATATTCAATATAGCATCCGACCCGGAGGCATCGGGCACGGAACTGTTGAGTATCATCAGGCAGGATCCGGCGCTTACTTCGAAAATATTAAAAACCGTCAACTCCGCTTTTTATGGAAATCCGCAGAAGATCAGCTCCGTCCGGCAGGCGTTAATCCTGCTGGGTAACGATGAGATCGTTGATCTTGCCTTCGGTCTGGCTGCGGCTAAAGTCTTTGATATCAAACCGGTGCAGGGTGTGATTGACCCGAAGTTTCTCTGGCATCACTCGATCTGCACGGCCCTGATCGCGCGGGATTTATGTCGGGGATTTCCGCAATACAAGAATATGAGCGTCTTTACGGCCGGTTTGCTTCACGATGTCGGCAAAATATTTTTTATAGAAAAATTTGCCGACATCTACAGGGAAATATACGCCGACAAAGCGCAATATGATATGCCCCTTTTTGAGCTGGAAGAAGATTATCTGGGAATGAATCACGCCATTATCGGTAATCATTTATCGTCAAACTGGAATCTCCCCCAGCATCTTGTTCAGGCGATTTCCCACCATCACCAGCCCACGGCCGCCGCCGCCCACCCTGAACTGGCTGCACTAATCGGACTGGCCAACTATCTTTATTATAAAGCCCTTGGCCTGCAGCTGAATTCCCGGCAGATCGCCGACTCCGACCACTGGCTGACCGTCGGGCACTGGACATTTCTGACCCGGCTTTTTCCGGATATGGGACAAGAGAAGCTCGACAAATTGACGGCGCAAGCCGAGTCAATCATCAAAGACAATCAGGATTGCCTGGCCATGCATTATTAATCTCGCAATTTAAAGATGAACGGAACGATTGTGCAAATTGCTTTCAATATTTTTAATTCAGATTTTCCTTGTCTTCTTCTCTCTGCATCAAATCGTAGGTAATGGGTTCATGGCCGATATCGTCATCCAGGTGCATAAGACTTATTTTAACTGGATTCGCATAATCCTCCCTGCGTTTGATGTCCTCCAGAAATTGCTTTACTTTCTGGACGTTTTTAATGAACTCGCCGGGTGATCGAACCCCTGTATGAGTAAAAACGCCGAGGCACATTTTTTTCAATGTGGTGGTTTTGTCAATCGTCGTTTGCATAAACGTTATTATTAGATCGATAATCTGTGCTTTGTATTCCGGTATTGAAATATCCCAGATCGTGATTGGCATTACAAACAAGAAACCGGTCTGGCAGGATGGGGCTGATATGGAAGAGAGATGATCGTTCGTCCTTGCAATTAATTGTGAACCGTTAAATTGTTTATTTCCCTTTAATTCCGCATTTGGATCGGGTATTCCAAAGCTTTTAAGAAGGAATTGAATTTCTTCAAGATACACACCGTCAGGATCCGTAAAGGGTAGGTTTTTGTCTGTAATAAGCTGTGGATGTTTTTCCAGTAGTTTGTGGAAAAGAAAACAATGGCTGAACCAGAATGCAACACTGGCGTCGACGGGGTGGTGCGTCACGCTCATGCCCATTCTATAGTAATATTCAGCTTTTTTCAGGCATTGCATGACTTCTTTTTTGAAGTCTTCAATTTTTTCAGTTATTTTCCGGTTCCGCAAAAAATTGATCAGCTTAAGGGCTTGAGAGTAAAACAGATGGCCGTAAACAGCATAAAATACGGGACTGGGTTGACAGTGCTTTTCAATAAATAAACCGTCATACAGGGCGCGATCAAACAACAGGCGGGCGGTGTCCCATTTCCGGGCATAATTACCCAGGGCTATAAAGTTATACATCCGCATGGTCCGGGCGACGGGGTTATAAGGTTGTACTTGAGAAATCACATTGGAAAGAATCTGAACCGCCTCATGATCCATACGGCGCAATGTGGCAATGTGGGCAACGTCCAGCGCCAGCATTGTTTTGGGCGGATAATTGATTACGGTGTCGAGAAGGGGGATTATGCCGGTCTTGTTGAAGAACAGTGCGGTTTGAAAAGCATCAACGTCCTTGTTCCTGACCGGCAGCGGTGATGATTCTTTGCCGTCGGCGAGCATGCACGGCATCAGGCCGGGGATGGGCTTAAAATAAGGAAAACCCCAGAAATGAACAATAGTCCAGACGTTTAAAGATGAAGTTTCGTTTAGAATCAATCGTATATTCGCTTGTTTTACCATCATGCAGGCAATATGGGAAAGCCGAATGGGAAGATTATCGGGAAGCGACGGGTGAAACAGATCTTTGATAGATTCAGCTGTGGTTTCGAACTGACCTGCATCGATGGCGATCGAAAATTGAATTTTTGAAGAATAAAATTGCGTAAGCTGCCAGGAGGTCAACAATTGATAAGAAAGGGAAAGAGCATTGCTGATGGCCTCACTGTAGTTTTGTGGAAAGCCATTGAAGCCTTTTTTTATCGGGATTCTTAAGAGACAGGCTGTCGCCAGATAAGTAATGTGTGCTCCATTGAGATAATTCATTTCCAGATCTTTGGCACAGGAAGGCAGGGCGTCTTTCAAAAAAGTCATTACTTCCGGATTGATATTGCCGCGCGGTTCAAGAAAGGAAAGTTCCATAAGAATTCCTTCCTTGGGTTCAGGCTGTGTGTCGCAATGGCGCCGGGGAAAATTTATAATAGCAGAAAAATTGAGTCCAAGATCGGGTTTGTTGACTGCCAGCCAGATAGTCAGCGCCATCAGAGTGTGCTGTTTCTTGATTGTTTTGGGATGAAAGTCTTGCTTGAGTCTTGTAATAGTGACCTCGTTTGGTTTTTCCAGGCCGAAGACGCCGGCAATGTTTTTTAATTCCAGGACAAGTTTTTTAATGGAAATATCTTTTTTGATTTCACTGATCAGCATTTCAAAAGTCAGCTCAGCAACGGGCTTTCTTCCTTTGTACATCTCACCGCAGCGATTGATTAATCCGATGAATTCAGCCTCTGATTCTTTTTGAATCGATTTTTTTTGCTGCGCTAAAGCGATAATTTTTTCTATAAATGAAATATTTTTTTATCGCTTTCGAAATTTTGAAATGTTTCAACTGAGGGGAATATCGACCATAATAATAAATTAAATTTATCCAGTAAGTTATCTGTGATGCTCATGTTGCAGTCCTCATTTAAAAATTTTGAAACGTTACGCAGATGAAATTAATTTATTTGCATGGGTTACGTAATATACAAAATTGTGTAAATCAAGTAATAAATATTGAATGGTTCTGTAAATTGTTGTAATAAAAATCATTTCTTTAGTAATTATTCAAAAACGGCCAAACAAGAAAATTCAGTAAAAAAGTGAGAATAGATGAAAAACAATCCACCTCCATCGGAACCTCCCAGGACAATCTTTGAAAATACGGACACGGCTGCAGTAATTTTTGATGAAAATAATACCATACTACTGGCCAATGAAGAATTCGAGAAACTTGCCGGCTACACAAAAGAGGAAATAGAAGGAAGAAAAAAGTGGATGGAATTCTTTTATCGCCAGGAAGATCTGCA
>DAOQVG010000088.1:0-7011 GCA_035341435.1 Smithellaceae bacterium | reverse complement strand
ATGCTTCACAATGGGACGGGTAATTCCGGTCATATCTACTTCCTGAAATGCATCATTGCCTATCATGCCGGTGGCTACCTGTCCGGTAATGACCACCATAGGAATACTGTCCATATTGGCTGTGGCAATTCCGGTAACCGTATTGGTCGCGCCGGGGCCGGATGTCACCAGGCACACACCCACCTTGCCGGTGGCGCGGGCATATCCGTCGGCGGCGTGAACCGCACCCTGTTCATGGCGGACTAAAATATGTTTCAGTTTGCTGCTGTTATAAAGTTTATCATAAATATCCAGAACCGTGCCGCCCGGATATCCGAAAATTATATCCACTTCTTCCTCTTCCAGCATTTTCAACAGAATTTCTGTCCCTTTCAATTTCATTTTCAATTACCTCCAAAATATATCTTGTTTATATAATTTTTTATATTCAGCTTTTTTTAAGAACCAAGTCTCATTAAATTAAAAAAGCCGCTATTTTCTCTTTCTCGAAAATGCGGCTTTGTTTCTTTTTGTGTTGTTTAAACGACAAAGCCGCGGGTTTTAGGGGCCCGCGGCTTGTATCTTTAATTTTATTTCTTAAAGATACTCAGCGGCAGACCCCTGAGTACTACTACGAGTACCCTTACGTTGCTGAGAACCAGGCTGTCGCCGCCAACTAAATCTTTAAGATACATTATTTACTCGCACATCCCGTTTATTTAAAAAAGTGGCTTTTTTTATCGAAAAAAAAATTGTTTGTCAATACTCTTTATCAATATTATTTTACAGGGGAATTATTGCTACCGGAAAAGCTCTTCTTTCTCATCGGCTGCTTCGTCGGCTCTTTCGGCGGCGTGAGCATTTTCCAGGAAACATTCGAAGATTGTTCCAGTTTCACCTGCCCTGGCCGGCAGGCCTGTTTTGGGATTAACCTTAACAAAAACAAGTCCCTGCGGCACGGAAAAGTTTTCCACGGGCCTGTTTTCCAAAAATTTTCCCATGAAATAAAGCCAGATGGGGGCTGCCGCCCGTCCGCCAACTTCCTGTCCTCCCAGCGACCTTTCCTGGTCAAAACCCACCCAGACGCCGGTTACTACCGAGGGAGTATACCCCAGAAACCAGGCGTCACGCATATCATTTGTTGTACCGGTTTTGGCGGCCACCGGATGACCGATGCTTTTGACCCGCGTACCGGTGCCTCTTTGCACAACATCCTGCAAAACATAAGTTGTCATGAATGCAATGCGGGGATCGATGGCCTGCTCGGACTCGATTTTTGTTTCTTCAAAAATATTACCCGTGCGATCAACAATTTTTTTGATGAAATAGGGCGTAACTTTCCTGCCGCCATTGGCCAGGACGCTGTATGACCGCACCAGCTCCTGCAGTGTCACACCGGAAGATCCCAGGGCCATGGATAAATTTCTGTCGAGGGGAGAAGTTATACCCATATTTATGGCATAGGATGCGGCATAGTCAACGCCGATGTCCTGCAGGATTTTAATGGTGACAATATTGCGGGAGTGCACGAGCGCTTCTCTTATTGTTATCGGGCCGAGGAATTTCCCGTCGTAATTTTTGGGCACCCAGAGTCCGTCCTGCTGCGCTGGGTCCTGAAATGTGATGGGTGAATCGACAAACCGCGTTGAAGGATTCATGCCCTTGTCAAAGGCCGCCGTGTAAATTAGAGGTTTGAAAGCCGATCCCGGCTGCCTTCGTGACTGCGTTGCACGGTTGAATTCGCTTTTGTTAAAATTGCGTCCGCCCACCATGGCCAGGATAGCGCCGGTTCTCGCGTCCATGGAATAGAGCGCGCCTTGAACGAGGCCGTGCTCGTAATTTTCCCGCTCTTCCAGCTCCATCAACCCCTGTTCCACCGCTGCGCAGGCCGCTTTCTGCGCGGATAAATTCAGGGTCGTGTAAATGGAAAGGCCTTCTTTATAAAGAACGTCGGCGCCATACTTTTCCTGCACATAACGGCGTACATGCTCGACAAAATAAGCGGCAACCTTGTCTTTCGGCCGTACCGGCCTCAGATTCAACGGCGCATCAATCGCCCGCCGCATCTGGTCTTCCGAGATGTAACCGTCTTCCATCATGCGTTGCAAAACATAAATCTGCCTTTCCTTGGCCTTATCAAAATGGAGAAAAGGCGAATAGGTGGTCGGTGCCTTGGGAAGACCGGCCAGCATCGCCGCCTCGGACAGAGTCAGCGCCCGGGCATTTTTGCCGAAATAACCCAGCGCCGCCGCCTCGACTCCATAAGTGCCGTGCCCCAGATAAATCTGATTCAGATACAGGTTCAAAATCTCTTCTTTGGTCAGATATGTATCAATTTTATAGGCAAGAATGGCTTCCTTGATTTTGCGCGCGTATTTTTTCTCCGGCGACAGATACATCATTTTGGCTATTTGCTGCGTTATGGTGCTGCCCCCCTGAACAATATGCCCGGCTTCAAAATTTTTAAAGACGGCGCGGAAAATACTAGGTATGTCGACGCCCCGATGTTGATAGAAACGGGAATCCTCGGCGGCAATAAAGGCAGCGGGAATTATTGAAGGTATTTCGCTGATCTTGACGATTTTGCGGTCTTCCGTAAAGAACTCATCGATTATTTCGTTGTTGTCGTCGTAGACACGCGAAGAAATATTGGGGCGGTAATCCTTAAGTGCGTCGATGCCGGGCAAATCCATAATAAAAAAATAATAAAAGGCGGCTCCGCATACGGCAAAAAATAAAATCAGCGTTGTTAAGACCAGAGAAAAAATCAACAGACCGGAATTTTTCTTTTTTCTGCCTCTCATCGTTTTTGCTGCTTGTTTGTAAGACATGACTTTACCGGTTATTCTTCCTCGTTGCTCGCGGCGGCCATTTTCTTCTTTTCTACATATCTTGCAACGACAATGCTGACTTCATAGAGAAAAAGCAGTGGTATGGCCATTAATATCTGGCTTAAAGCATCGGGAGAAGGCGTCAGAATTGCGGCCACAATAAAAATAACTAAAATAGCGTAGCGCCTTTGTTTGGACAACATTTTTGAATTGACAATCCCCAGCTTAGCCAGGAAGAAAATAAAAACAGGCAGTTCAAACGACAAACCAAAACCGAGTAAAAATGTGACAAAGAGAGAAAGATACTGGCTGAAGGAAATCATCGCCTGGAGGTATTTGCTGTTAAAACTGACAAAAAATTCAAACGCGGGCGGCAGGGCGATAAAGTAGCCGAAGAGGATGCCGCTTACAAAAAGCAGACTGGAAGAGATCACAAAAGGAACAACCAGTTTTTTTTCGTCAGGCAGCAGTCCGGGGGCAATGAACTTCCATATCTGATAAAGAATAAAAGGGCTGGTGATGATCACCGAGGAAAAAAAAGCCAGTTTCATGTAGACGAAAAATGCCTCCGTGAGGCCTGTGTATATGAGGTAACTGTTTTTCGGCAACGCCGAGGTTAGTGGTTTGGAAACGATATCGAAAATCCAGTCTTTATAATAGTAGCAGGCAAAAAAAACTATGCCTACGGCGATAAGGGCGCGGCTGATTCTTGTGCGCAGTTCGATCAAATGTTCGGTCAGCGACATCTTTTGCTCTTGAATGTCTTCGGTTTCTTCCATAATCACCTGTTTTGATTTATTATTAAGATAGGTGCAAAGATGTATAAACGGTTACGATTTTTTGGTTGTTTCATCTGGTTCGGCCGGTTTAGACTCTTCCTCATCAGGCTTCTTGAATAAAAGCGAATCTTTCCATTCTTCATCCTGTTTTGGCTTTTCATCGTGTTGCATGGTTTGCTTCAGGTCATCGGTAAGACCGTCGGTGGCTTTTCGGAATTCATGAAATCCCTTGCCTAAAGTTTTAGCCAGATCCGGCAATTTCTTGGGGCCGACAATCAGCAGGGCCACGACGGCAATGATGAGCAACTCCTGGAATCCAATACCAAACATAAAATGTTAACTCCTAGAAATTTGAATAATTACCATATATTTCGATGCATGTTTTTGTCAACAGTTTTTGCAGTACGGCCTTCCCGGTTCAGCAGTTTTCCGGGAGTTGATCTCCCTGTTTTTCGTCTTGCCGCCGTGGCCGGCTTTCATATATAATGTTAATGCGTAAAGGAATATTATGCTGAGCACATAAAGAAAACCCGGTGCCGGCGGAATATGCATTCAACACCTTTGTCGATGTCTTCCGGACAGGGGAAGATCAATTGAAAAAACGGTTCAAAGTCATTTGCAATGCTTTCATGAACTATAGTTTTTGCCGTAGAGCGCAAGAAGCAGCGCCGAAAAACAACGTCGGCGGAAAGGTGCACATGGAAAAGATTCTCAAGATTTTCGAGAAAGTGATCGTTCTGGCGCTTCTCGGGCTGATGATGATAGCGGTTCTGATATCCACGGTGGAACTGGCAGTTATATTGTTCCAGGAACTCATCAAACCACCGCTTCTCCTCCTCAACATAGAAGAAATGCTGGAGGTCTTCGGTTTCTTTCTGATGGTTTTGATCGGCCTGGAGCTCCTCGAAAGCATAAAAGCTTATATTGAAGAGGACAGAGTGCATGCCGAGATTGTTTTCCTGGTGGCGATTGTTGCCGTCTCCAGAAAGATCATCATATTGAATTACAACGAGATTACGGCGGAAAAGCTCTACGGCATGGCCGCCGTCATCGCCGCGCTGGGCATCGGCTACTTTCTTGTACGGCGCGCCCTGTATATGCACACTCCCCGCACCGACAAGAATCCGCCAACTCAAAACTGAACGGTCCGGGTGAGCGCAGCATTGATAGCCCTGACCGGTGAAA
The DNA here is from genome assembly GCA_035341435.1 of Smithellaceae bacterium. Lineage (GTDB taxonomy): Bacteria > Desulfobacterota > Syntrophia > Syntrophales > Smithellaceae > MVRV01. Next base: position 2,237 of record DAOQVG010000088.1, on the reverse strand, counting down.
TTCTTTGCTCCTTTCAGTCATTTATGGTACACAAATCGGGATTTTGAAGGGGTTAAATAGCCGAAGGAAGGTGCGCCCATGTCCGGAAAAACAGGAATTGTCAAAGACACACGCTACATGCAACATTCCGCCGGCTTTGCCCATCCGGAAAGCCCTCTGCGGCTGGCGGCAATTTACGACATGCTGGATGATCCAGCCATGTCCTGGAAATTTACTTCTATAGAACCGCGGGAAGCCGCTTTTGAAGAAATAGCAGCAGTTCACTCGGCATCATATGTTAATTACATCGCCGGCACCGCCGGCCATTCGGTTCAGCTCGATCCGGACACGGCAACCAGTCCGGAAACCTATCAGATAGCCAAACTGGCGGCTGGCGGCATTTGTAATGCTGTGGACAGTGTTATCACCAACGAGGTGAATAATGCCTTTGCTTTCATTCGCCCGCCCGGACATCACGCGGAACGCGGGAACGCCGCCGGTTTCTGCATCTTCAACAATGTGGCGATCGGGGCAATGCATGCCATTTTGCAGCATAATTTGCAAAGAGTCCTTATTGTGGATTGGGATTTGCATCACGGCAACGGCACACAGCACATCTTTTACGACGATCAGCGTGTACTCTATTTTTCCACCCATCAGTATCCCTACTACCCGGGAACCGGGGGTATGGACGAAATCGGCCAGGGCAAGGGTAAAGGTTACACCGTTAATGTTCCGCTGCCCGGCGGCCGCGGAGACGGCGATTACGTTAAAATATTCCGCAAAATATTGCAGCCGGTGGCGCTGGAGTTTAAACCGGAATTAGTGCTGCTTTCCGCCGGCTTCGATATTTATTTTAATGATCCCATGGGTGGAATGAGCGTAACACCGGAGGGGTTTGCAGCATTGGCGCGCATATTGCTAGATATTGCCGACAGTTGCTGCGGGGGGCGGCTGGTGGCTGCACTGGAAGGCGGGTATCATGTTCAGGGATTGACAAAATCAGTGAAAGCTGTTTTGGAAGAAATGCTGGGCGAAACTCATTGTTCGGAGGAGCAGCTTCGGGCCTTCGAGATAAGCGCCGATGATAAAACAGATGGCATCATCAGCCGCGTTGCCCAAAAGATAGCCCCTTTTTGGAAGATCTGATAAGCAGCGGCCTCGCAAAAAGGTCGCAGGCAAGGCGCATGAATCACGAGGAACGAGGCGTACTTAGCGTACGCCGCAGTAAGCCTGCCCCGTGCTTGACACGGGGAAGGATGAAATGCAACGCAGCATCCGGCCTTTTTACGAGGCCGTTACGAGGAGAATTGTTGATGATTACGAAACAGGAAGTTGAATACGTGGCGCACCTGGCGCGTCTGGAAATTGATGATGAGCAAAAAGATAAATTGACCTCGCAGTTGAATGACATTCTGCTTTATATCGATAAACTCAATGAGCTGGACACCAGCGGTGTGGAGCCGATGAGTCACGCGATCGCCGTAACTAACGCGTTTCGTGAAGACAAGGTTGCGGATTCTCTGGGAACAGAACAGTCGTTGATGAACGCCCCCGATGCACGCGGCGAATTTTTCCGCGTACCCAAAGTAATCGATTAAGGAATTCATTAGCTGCCGCCGGCGGCACGCCCTTCGATAAGCTCTCCCACAGACTACAGGCATGATCGGGAATCTATGCGGGTATAAATTGATCACCCAGGTGTTTTACTAAATTCTATTAGGATGGAAAGAAGGAAGTTATGGAGTTAAACCAGCTGACTATTCATGAACTACAGGAAAAAATTAAAAACGGCGAAACTTCGGCCACACAAATTACCGAGTCTGTTTTCGACAGAATAAACGCTGTAGAAGAGCGGGTTCACTCGTATATCCGGCTGATGCGGGACGAGGCGCTGGCCGCAGCAAAGAAAGCCGACGAAGAAATTAAAAGAGGAGAAATCAATACTTTAACCGGCATTCCCATTGCTCTGAAAGATATTGTGTGCACAAAAGGTATCAATACCACCTGCGGCTCACGTATTTTGCACAATTTTGTGCCGCCGTACGACGCAACTGTTGTGGAAAAGCTCAGGAACGCCGGCGCGGTTTTTGTCGGCAAAGCCAATATGGATGAATTCGCCATGGGGTCTTCCACGGAAACTTCCTATTTCGGTGTCACGCGCAATCCCTGGGACCTGGAAAGAATTCCCGGCGGTTCCAGCGGCGGCTCGGCTACCGCAGTGGCGGCGGATGAGTGCATTGCCTCCATTGGCTCCG
>DAOQVG010000087.1:0-7070 GCA_035341435.1 Smithellaceae bacterium | reverse complement strand
TCCTTTCATCGTCCACCAGCAGAATTGTTTCCGTGCCCATGGCGATTATGCCCGCCCCTGAATCTGTCTTTTCTCTATCGGAAGCGGCTAAGACGCCTTTCTCACCCCGGGAGCTCACATCTAAACGATGGTCAATGGCAAACTCCAGAAGTTGATTGGTCAGAGCAACTCCACTTTGCACCTGCGCTTCGATTTGTTTGAGATTTTCATAATGAGGATGCGACGGTTCGAAATCCAGCAGTGAAACAGCTGCGATCCCGCGGATTCCCATGAGCAGATTGTTGATGCTGTTGGCTATGTCACGAACAAATATGCCAATTTCATCCTGGTCGGCAGACTTTTCGAGTTCTTGAATTCGCTGCTTTAATTCGGCATTTTCCTTGAGAAGCTCACTATTTGTTATGGATGGCTCACTCATCTGTTACTCCTTTTTTTCTGATAAGGGGTGAATACTTGTAATTCATTTAAAGTGCTATAATTTTACACATGAAAGCTACCGAATACCATCTTAATTGTCAAATGGAAATTAAGTAACTTCAAACCTGTGCCATGTAGAACTACACGCTTGACAACAATAGAATAATCGGTCATGTAATATCCAAAATTAAGCAAAGAAAAAAAAATCTGTACAGCTTGCTCGTCGCAAATTCAGTCCACCCTGCTCGAATGGAAAGGAGTTAATTTTGAAGCGTTTTCTTTTTATTATGGCGGCATTATTTGTTGCCGTCTCAGCTGAAGCAGCCGATGTCGGTGTGTCAGTCAGCATTGGCCAGCCCGGTTTTTACGGCCAAATCGATATTGGAAATTTTCCCAGGCCGGAAATCATTTATCCCCAGCCGGTTTTGATCGCTCCCGTGCCGGTAGGTGTGGCGCCCCCGCCGCCGATCTATGTTCATGTGCCGCCCGGCCACGAAAAGAAGTGGGAAAAGCATTGCCATAAGTATAATGCCTGCGGAAGGCCTGTCTATTTTGTACGCGACCGATGGTACAATGAAAAATATGTGCCGGCTTATCAGGCGCGGCACGGACACAGAGGCGACGGTCCCGGCGATCATCGAGGCAAATCCCACGGTAAAGACCATGACAAAAGACATCTCAAGAATCATCACAAAGACCACCACAATGATCATCACAGAGGTCATGGCAAAGACAAGCACAGGAATTAAATCAATCAACTAACCCGCCTACAAAAGCCGTTTCCATCCGGCGCACTGACTACCGCGAAAGTCCGCCGGATGGAAATTTTCACCAAAAGCCAACAAATACCTTTTATCTTTTATACTTACCTGAGCATTGTTCCTCCGATTAAAAAAGAAAAACAGTTGAGAACTATTGACAGTTCAAACATTAATATTCAAATTAAAATTGCGAATAAATACTAAGGAGGCAGACGATGATTATTCCGCTACAGATTACAGCTCATGGTATCGACCTCAACGAAGAAATGAGGGATGATATCGCAGAAAAGGTGAACAAGCTTGATAAATTCTATAATAGAATTATGCGCTGCAGAGTCGTAGTGGAGGAACCGAAGCGGCATCCCCACAAGGGGAAGCTTTACAGTGTACACATCATCATGACCGTTCCCGGAGCGGAAATCGTAACCAAGCGCGAGCTGAATGACGATCTCGTAGTGGCGGTGCGAGACGCCTTTCTTGCAGCTCAACGGAAGCTCAAGGAGTTTTCCCGCGAACAGAGTGGAGAAGTGAAGATTCATGAAAAAAAACCGGAGGGTTATATTAGTGTGCTTTTCCCGGAACAGGGATATGGGTTTCTCGTTTCGGGAGAAGGCTATGATGTCTATTTTCACAAAAACAGTGTCATAAACAAAGATTTTGATAAGCTTGCCGTCGGAATGGAAGTCCGCTTCTCGGAGGAGATGGGGGATAAGGGGCCGCAGGCAAGCTCCGTGACAGTGTTGTAGGTAATTTATGCCGCAATGGAATGCCGTTGTCAGTGTTTATGAACATGGCTGGAAGGAAGTTTTTGAAAGGCTGGGCGCATTCGGACACCTGACAAAAACTCCCTTCCTTAATGTGTTGCTTCTAGCCGCTGACGACATGCCGACACTTCTTCATAAATTAAGGGAAGGTATGGGAAATGATCCCGCGTCATGGTCTTTTCTGTCGCGGTTGATCCCCGTTTCCCATACCTTCACCTTTCAGTCCGCTGACACATTTGAAAAAGAGGCTCAGGAGGCGGTCTTCAACTGGCTGCCCGAATTGGCCGGTCACAGTTTTTACGTACGAATGAGGAGGCGCGGATTTAAAGGGAAACTCTCCAGCCAGGATGAAGAACGCTTTCTCGATACAATCCTTCTTGAGGCTCTGGAAAAGCGCGGATCCGCAGGGCGGATAGCATTTGATGATCCGGATTATATTATTGCAGTGGAAACCGTCGGTTCATGGGCCGGCCTCTCCCTCTGGAGCAGGGAAGATTTGCATCAATATCCTTTTCTCAAATTCGACTGATTTCTTTTTTTTCGCTGGCCATCAGAATAAAGGACTACTGAGTTTCTTTGTAAAATTCCTCCATCTTCTTGAAATTTTCATCCACACTATTTTTAAATTCGTCGCATCTCTCTTTGCAAGTTTTCAACCATTCGACGTATGCCTTTTTACCTTCTTCAGGGAACAGAGGAACCTTTTCCAGTACCTTATTGACAAACCTTGCCGTTTGTTCCTGATATGTAGTGATTGCATTGAAATTATTGTCAAAACAAGATTTATTGAAAGCAATCATTTGTCGGGCTAATTGTTTCGGGTCCATTGCAGCCTCCAGCTTAGGTTTTTGATGGTCATTTATTTTTCAATCACCTGTTGTCGCCATTTTTTCATGCTTTGCCGGACTCAGGCTTGATGAGCAGTACAGGCACAGGAGAATTATGCAGAACTTCCAGCGCCACACTTCCAAACATCAGTTTTTCCAGACCGGTATATCCGTGGGTGGCAATAATGATCAGATCAACACCGTTTTTCTGGGCATATTCTGAAATTACTTTGGCTGGTCTGACGCTTTCCATTGACTGCGTTTTTACTTTAACCCCCTCCTCATTTAGCCTCGTTTCCACATCATCAAGGTAAGAGAGGGAATATTCCCGAACTCTTTCCGAAAGATCAGTGTATCCGAGACCGCCGTAATTATATTCGGTCGGTATAAAATTAATATGGGCCGTGTATACATTCAATATGATTACTTCTTCGACGCTGCCGCTCTTTACCATTTTTATGACGTACGGCAACGCACACTCCGCCAGTTCTGAACCGTCCAGGGGCACCAAGACTTTTCGATACATGCGAGCAGACCTCCAAAATATTTAATGGTTCATAACACTGGAAAACAGCGCCGGCATCCGATCCGGATACACTGTCTCCCACCGGGCGGCATCAAAGGAAGGACACGGCAGAGACTACGGCGCATGCCGGCTGCACCGGGTGAACTGCAGCCGGCAAAATGGGGTAAAGAATGCTACTTGGCATTAGTGGTTTTGGCTGCCTTCTCCTCTTTGGCAAATTTCATAAAGTAGTCGGCGACTTTCTGATAATTTTCATCATACGAACTTTTAAAGTTCTCACGCGCTTTTTTGTAGGTGTCCATCCAGTCGTTGACGGCTTTTCTCCCTTCTTCCGGAAACCATGTCGCTTTGTCCAGGTAACCGAAAACCATCTTTTCGGCCTGATCCTGCAAGGCAATCATTGCATTGAAACTACTGTCAAAGGTGGATTTGTTGAAATTGATCATCTGGGTGACAATTTGTTTCTGATCCATGATAAAACCTCCTTATAGGTAATTACACTGCCTGTTGAATTTTTTTTCACATATGATGAATATTTACTCAAATTATAATATTTTTGCCATTTTACATCTGTTATTGCAAAAACAACATATACCTTTAGGTTTATTTATCTACTTCTTTGGATATATTACTTTCGTGGTGTTTGAGAACGAGGCTTAAACTCTCTTAGCTGACCGGCGCAGAATATTGTTTTTACACCGGTGGATTTTTTACGCATCAGCCGACAGCAGAATTGCGCTCAATTGCTGAATCAGTGCGTAATCCGGCAGGTCAAAGTAGATGCCGTTTTCCCTGCCGGCTTCGGCGTTCAGACCGCGCAGAAAGATATAAAAAACGCCGCCGAAATGTTTTTCGTAATCGAAATTTTTTACTCTCTTTTGCAGATATTTATTGAGGGCGACGGTATAAAGCAGGTACTGCAAAACGTAGGATGATCGGAACATCGCTTTTTTTAATGATTCCGGTGCGTATTGGTCATAGCTTTCTCCCAGGTAATTGGACTTCCAGTCGGCCAGATAAAATTTCCCGCCGTGCTCGAAAACAAGGTCGATAAATCCTTTTAAATAACCGCGGGTCACAGGAAATCTTATTTTCCTGTAAAGATCATCCAGCGGCAGACCATTTTTTTTACTAAAGCCGGAGCTCTCCAGAACATGAATTATTTTCCCCGCCGTTATTTCTCCCAGGGGAAAATAAAACTCCACTTCTTTCCGGCAGTTTTTCGCCTCTATCACATTTAAGCTGAATCCTCCGCCCGAACCCAAAGGCAGGGCGACTAATTCCTTTATCATTTTCTCCACCGCCGGCAGCCATCTCTGATCGAACTCATAATTCAATAATTTTTCCAACAGAATCGCTTTCATGTCCGTCGTCTGGACTTCGGCAAAATTTAAATTCTCCAGTATTGCGTGCAGCATAATTCCGGTCGTTGTTCCCCGCGGAAACGCCAGCATGTTTTCTATATTCTCCACCACGGGTGGAGGCAGGAAAACAGCGTCTCTATCTTCATCTTCCATCTCCCGCAGCGAGTCTTCCTCGTGAGGCTGGAGCATGCTGGTAAAATAGGTAAAACTGGCGATTTTCCAGCTGTAGTCGATGCCACCCTTGAATTCCTGAAATTCTAAATTTTCTGCTTCTTCTTTTTTCGTCCGGGCTTTGACCGGCGGCGCTTCTCCTATTTTTTTCAACTGAATATCGGCGGGCGCCTGATCGACAAGCATGCCAATTTGTTCCAGCATTTCGTCGTTCGGCTCAGAGTCGCCGGTGCCGGCGGGAGACAAAGATTGACGATGAAAGAGATAAGCCACCGCACTGTCGGCACTATTTTTAATCTTTCCCCAGACGAAATAGCAGCGATTCTTAGCCCTGGTGAGGGCTACGTAAAGCAGGCGGCAATTTTCCGCGAGGATTTCCCGGGCATATTGTTCCCTGCTATCAGCGATCACTTCGGAACCGAGATCCGCCGTAAGCTGCCAGTCATTATTTTCGTCATGAAAGAAAAGAGGCATAGCGCTGTTATTCTTCTTTCCTGTTTCCCAACCGAAAGGACAAAAGACGACGGGGTACTCCAGGCCTTTGCTCTTGTGGATGGTAACTATCCTGACACAATTTTTGTCGGTTTCCAGCCGCAATTGTTCTTCATCCGCCGCCATATCCGCACGGACACGCCTCTCCTCCAGCCAGCGCAGAATCTCTGGAAAATTAAGGTTTTCCTGCTTTGAGGCCAGATGTAACTGCTGGGCCAGATGCAGATAGTTGGTAAGTTTTCTCTCCCCGCCGGGAAATTGCATAATGCGTTGCCGGACAGACTCTTTATCCAGAAAAACGTAAAACATCGTCAGAAAGCCGTGCCGGCGCCATAAATCATGATATTGCTGGAATCTCGTCCGCCGGTCCGCCAAACTCGCTTCGTTTTCCAGGCATTCCGCCAGATCTTCGGCGAGCAGACCGAAAAATGATGTGGCCAGGGCCGCCAGCAGATAACCTTCATTTTCATGGTGCATAACTCCCAGCAAAAAACGTTTCAGTTCTTCCGCCTCTTGCGAAATAAAAACGCTTTCCGCACTGAGCAGCACCGAAGGAATTCCGATCTTCGTCAATTCTTTCTGAAAAGTAATCGCTTCCGCATTTTTCCGCACCAGAACGGCGATGTCATTTTCCTGGAGCGGTCTGTCGCCGATGCGTACTTTCTCTTCCCGGCCCAAGTCCAGCAGTCTCGCTATTTCGGCAACTACCGCACGGGTTATAAGATCGCGGGCATCCGCAACTCCCAGCGGTTTATTGTCTTCCCCCCCCTGCAGAAACCACCATTGCAGGGCGCAATTATTTTCATCTTGAACGTGGAGCTTCTCTACCTGCGCATCTTCGGCCGCTTTTATCCGGCTGTAGGCAATTTCATCGTAGACAAAAGGCCGCGCCGACGCAGTGAACAGAACATTGATGGCGTTGACCAAAGCAGGCTCCGACCGCCAGTTCTCCTGCATGGAATATTTACGATCGACATTTTTTGACGCCCGCAAATAGGCAAAAATATCGGCGCCGCGGAAACTGTATATAGCCTGCTTGGGATCGCCGATATAAAAGACGGCGTTGTCGGATCTCGTTTTCCCGGGCAAAAAGATGGACTGTAATATGGCATACTGCAGAGGATCGGTGTCCTGAAATTCGTCAACCAGAACTGCACGGTACTTGTCTCGCAGAATACCTGCCAGCTTTTCTCCTCCACCCGACAGCAATGCATTTTGCGCCTGTACCAGCAGATCATCAAAATAAAGCACATTCTTTTTCTGCTTCATTTCCGGAAAGTCGTGCAAAAGCTCTTCCAAAAACCGCTTTTTCAATTGAGCAAGTTCATTATCCAGCGCCTCTTGCAGCCGGACGACCAGCGAATATAAATCATCGCACAGCGCAAAGGCTGGATGCCGGGGTGTTATCGCACCTTTTTTCGTTTTGGCGCCAAGAGCCTGAGCGCCAAGTTTGATCAGCGCCGGGGGAAAAGGCAGCAAAGCTTTATCGCCCATGACAATTTTGTCTATTTCCCCGGCAATCCTATCCACCTTTTTGCCGTATGTTCCGGCATGGAGAGCACTGCTTTGCAAAAGGGTGATTATATCGCTTCGCTGATTTCGCCACAGTTGCCGAAAACGCCCGAATTTGTCATTCATCTCGTGCGCCAGACCGTCCAAATCCACTGCCGCCGCATTTCGATAATCGGGAATCACCTGCAAAGCCGGTGTGATCATGGCCGTCTTTAGCAACTGCAGGAAATAGCCTT